>CALXJS010000001.1 GCA_944388685.1 uncultured Clostridia bacterium
CAACCTTCATATTCTCCTTTATAGATGTCTCCTTGTTCCATAAATCTGTCAAATATTTTTTGAACAATTTTGGTATGCCTTTCTTCTGTTGTTTGAATGAAATCATCATATTGGACTCCCATTTTTGCCCATAATTCTTTTGCTTGTTCAGCCATTTCATCTACATATTCTTTTGGTTCTTTACCATTTTTTTCTGCTATTCCTTGAATTTTTTGTCCATGCTCATCTGTTCCTGTAAGCATATATGTGTCTTCACCTTTTAATTGATGATATCTTTTCATAGCATCTGCTAATACGGTTGTATAGGCTGTTCCTATATGAAATTTTCCGCTTGGATAATAAATTGGTGTTGTTACGTAAAATTTTTCGCTCAAAATCTTCATCTCCCTTATTTCTAATACATACAATTTAAATTTTATTTTCATTTTGCATACTTCTTTTTTCCTTTTATTGTTTACAAAATTTACAAATATATTATCATAAATTTAGGAAAAAGTCTATATTGGTTACATAAAAATATGATGTGCCCACTTTTACACATCATATTTCTTATCTTTTTATGACTTTATCATTATATTATTTACAATATTTCTTTAATACTAGCAGTGTATCTGTTATAGTATTATCTACATCTATTCCTATATTCATTTTTCTTTCCTTTAATAATTAGTTTTGTTAAGGGAAATTAATTTCTAATTGATGAATTATATCCTTTCTTAAAGCACAACGTTTATGCTGTGTTTTAAAGATTTCAAAACATTCATTACAATTAACACATATGCTTTCTTCATCATTTTTTAATTTTTGAACAAAATTTTCATCTGCTATAAAAGGACGGCTCATAGAAATAAAATCAATCCCTTTTTCTAAAGCATTATTCATCTGATTTACATTTCTAAAACCTCCAACTAAAATTATTGGGACATTCACTTTATTTCTTATCTTTAATGCATTTTCTAAAAAATATGGTGTTGGCTGATTTAACTTTTTAAAATTATTCCCACTGATTTCAATAGCATCTATTCCATCCATTTCTAACCATTTACATACTTCAATCTGTTGATTAATAAAATCACGATCTTCATTTTTTGATATGGTATCAATTTTAGCAATAATAGCAAAGTTTGATTTTATACTATTAGTTGCTTCTGTTAATATTTCATGAATAATTCGATAACGGTTATTTGCAGTTCCACCATAATTATCTGTACGTTTATTATAAAATGGATCTAAAAATTCACTCAGTAAGTATCCATGAGCCATGTGTAATTGAACTCCATCAAATCCAACTCTTTGTAGGAGTTCAATTGTTTTCACATAACTTCTAACACATTCTTTAATCTCCTCTATTGAAAGAGCCTTCGTATTATCTGTTTCACTTGGTGTTTTAGCGACTTGACCTTCTATTTTACTTCCATGATGACCTGGATAAGAAATTTGAGCAATTATTTTTGACCCATAATCATGCACTGTATTAGTTAATAACTTTAGTTTTTCTTTATTTCTACTATCATTCACACAAATATGAGTGACATCAGCTCTTTGATTTTTATCAATCGCCATATGTGAAGTAATTATTAATCCTACTCCACTCTTTGCCAAATCATGATAGACTTTTATATAATCATCCGTTATACAACCATCAATTGTTCCCAAATGTTCATTTGTTGCAGAACGTACAATTCTATTTTTTAATTCTATGTCCTTTATTTTATCTTTTTGCCATATATCTTTCATTCAAATCCCTTTCTTTTATTTTAAATTTATATTTTCTCCTAATTTTATCCCTCTAGTTTCTATTATTTTATCTAAAATAAGCATATTGTGCGACCATGGAATTTGTGCAGATGCTATCTGCACTTTTTCATCTGTAGTTAATTCCTTATAAAACTTTTTCATATTTTTTATATTTCTTACTGAAAAACCCTTTATGTTTGGAAATTCAACTTTCATTGCAATACTTAAATTTTCTATAAATTTATTACCCCAAGAAGATTTTTCATATACTAATTTTCCCACATAATAATATAAATCTATTAGCCTTTTATTCGCATCGCTCATTATTAATGTTTGTGTTTTGTAAATTTCACTTTTTATGCTTTCTACAATTTGTTTAAAATCTTTTTCTAACATTTTATTTTCTTCCATATAATCACTCTTTTCATTTTTTGATTTTTTGTGTTTTTTACACATTCAGTTGTTTATATTTTCCAAATTGTGCAGACGCCGTCTGCACAATTTAATGTTATATAAGCATTATAACATTTATTTCTTCAAAATTCATTAAAAATATAAAAAACAAATTTTATTTATATTATTAAAATATAAAAAAAGATGAAATTGTATTTATATTTTTTACAATTCATCTTTTAAATATGTGAAAATTTATAAATTATTAAATTGTTTGTAGGAGGAAGCCTTTGCTATTACTGCATTTTATTTTCTATACTGCTTATTTTAATTATATAAAATTTCGTTTTTATGTAACTATCCTTATTCAAATAAAGTTCTAATCATTTTGATTAAATAATGACTTCCTCCTTCAGTGTTATCTTGAATATTTTCTACCATACTAATGACTAATATGTCATTCTCTCCTTGGTCTGTTGTAAAACAATCAAACCATCCTAATGTTCCACTTTCATTATCTTCTTTATCTGTTTTTAATTCTGCTGTTCCTGTCTTTCCTGCAATAGTTACACCATTAACTTTCATATCATTTGCTGAGCCACGTTCAACTACTTGAATTAAATCTTCTTTTATCGTATTTGCTGCCTCTTCTGAGAAAGCATCTTCTATTAAAATCTCTGGTGTTTTATCTTCTTTGTATTCAATATATGGTTTTATCATATCTCCATTGTTATAAAAACTTGAATAAATACTAGCCATATGAATTGGGTTTATTAATAAATTTCCTTGACCAAATCCGGTATCTGCTAATTTTCCATCTGAGTTAATTCCATCTTCATTTGCATATTGGGATACTGCAAGTGATAATGGGAATTCTAATTGCTTGTTAAATCCAATTTTATCTAAACTTTCTGTAAATTTACTTGTTCCAATTCTTAATGCTGTTTGTGCAAAGTAGATATTGTCTGAATACATTAACCCATTTAATAAATTTTTAGGTCCACTATATCCTGTTAATGTGGTTATTCTATAATCTCCCCATGAAGCGTCTTTTTGCCAACTCGTTCCTGTATATCCAAAATCTTCATCTGCTGTAATACTTCCAGTGGTTAATCCTATCGCACCTGTAATTGCTTTAAAGGTTGAACCTGGGCAATACTTTTGTATAAATCTATTGTATAAAGGTTTTGCTTCATCATTATTTAATGCATTCCATTGATCTGTTGTCATTCCTAAAGTAAAGTCATTTGAATCAAATGTTGGTGTGCTAACCAAAGCTAGTAATTCTCCTGTTGCTGGTTGCATCACAACAAATACTCCTTTGTCATTTTTTAGTTGATTATATAATTTCTCTTGAATATCACTATCAATGGTAAGTATGATATTTTCCCCATCCTGTTGTTCTTGATATGCTAATTCTCCTCTTTCCATACCTTCTGAATCTTCTATATAAATTCTGACACCGTCTTTTCCTCTTAATCGATCTTCATAAGCCGCTTCCAATCCAGATTTTCCAATTAGACTAGTAGAACTATATCCCTTGTCTGCATATTCTTCCAATTCTTCTGCATTAATAGGTTGCACATATCCAATTAGATGTCCTGCCTCTTCTCCCAATGTATATACTCTTCCTTGTGCATCATTTATCATAATTCCTGGAATTTGTAGTAATTGTTCTTTTAATTCTGTATCTTCTTTTGACACTTTTCTAATTGGTACAAATGTATCATCTTGAACATAAGAAGCTGATAAATAATTATTAATTGTTTCAACAGATACACCTGTTAATTCTGAAATTCTACTAATATTTTCTTCTTGATTATCTCCTAATTTTCCAGGTACAATACCTACTTGAGATATAATTCCATCATAGGCAAGTGGATTTTGATTCCTATCTAAAATACTTCCTCTTTTCCCGCTTATTGTCTCAACTCTTACTTTATAGTCTTCCTCTAATTGTGGAAAAATTAATTTTGATGACCATTCAATTTTATATTCCTTATTTTCTTTTACAAGATATACTTCATTATCAAAACGAATATTTCCCGCAGATGTTACCATTTCTTCATTATAAGATATCTTTTTCTTATCATCTTCATTCGCTACTTCTTTTATATTTATTTTAATATTACTACTGTCTATTCCTTCATAAATATTTTGGTTTCTAGTTATAAAATCCTCCTGATTAATAGTTTCCTTTGAAGAACTACTTAATTCATTATACATTGCTTCATAATTTTGATCTTTTATGTACGAAAAATATGTATTTAGTACTTCTTCTGGTTTTTCTTTAGGCATATTTATAATGATAATTCCTACAATCATTGCAATAATTAATACAATGGCAATGATGATTCCTATAACTATTTTTTTATTTTTCATATTCCTTTCCCCTTTATTAAATCAATGTTGTCCGTTTTCTATATAGACGTTTATTTTTAAAATATCTAAAACATATTTCGACATTATTATATCATCTTTTGTTCTTTTTTTACAGTATTTTTTCATTTTTATACAATAAAAAAATACAGTCGTAAGCTATTTACAACTGTAATTTTTTATTAGTATGTTTGTTATCATGACTTTTTTATTTTCTATTTCTACTAATAAATTTCATGATTTGTTTTGCTAATTCTTCCTCTTTACCATCATAACTATGATTTGCATCATCTATATAATTAATATCTTTATTAGGATTTGTAATGATATTATTGACAATATCTACTAATTCTTCTGGTTTTTGAATGACCATTTCATTATCATTTCCCCATCTCATAAATAATGGTACATCTATATTATTCAATTTTTCTAATTCATTATCTTCTCCATAATTTGCAAAATCTATGTCTTTATTATCTCTTGCATATCTTAAAAAAGTTTTCACACTAATTGGGTGAATAAAAGCTTCTTTTGGCATAAATTCGTTCACTTCTTGATTTTTTTCTTTCTCCTCTGCATAAGCCAAATATTTTTCAAAATCATCTCTTAAATATACTTTTAATGCCTTTGGAATATCAATTAATGAATTTAATATAATACCTTTTATATTGTTTATCATATCATCATTTTCATCTTTTAACTCATTATATGTGTATACAATCTTTGTACATCCTAAGCTATGACCTTGTAGATATATGTTTTTATACCCTAATTCTTTTAACTTTATAATAGCACCTGTTATGTCTTCATATCCTTCTAAAACATCTTCATAACTAGTTCCACCCAAATCTTTTTCTTTTTTTCCTTCTGTATATCTTCTTGTATATTTTACCAATTCACTTCCTCGATTATTAAAACAAAAATAATCAATACCATTTTCGTTAGCTATTTTTGCAATCGTTGTTTCTCTTTTTTTCATACAATTAGAACCCATTCCATGAATTGATAAAATAATATTGTCTGTTTTATTTTCATTTGTATATAATAAACCATCTAATTTAATTCCATCTGTTGCCAAAAAGTAAATTACCTTCATTTTATTGCACCTCTTTGTTATTTATACTAATTTTTTCTACTTTTAATTTTAAAAAACTTGATTTTACTACGCTTACCTTTTCTTGCAATGATATCATAAGGGTGATTATGTTACTTTTGTTCTTTTAAAGCTTCCAATAATTCATTTTTATTCCTTACTCCAACAAATGTATTTAATATTTTACCATTCTCAAATATTATAATTGTTGGTATACTCATAACATCATATTGTATAGCCAATTCTTGATTATTATCCACATTAACTTTTCCCACTTTTACAGTTTCTCCCAACTCTTTTGCTATCTCTTCAACAATAGGAGACATCATTCTGCATGGACCACACCAATCTGCATAAAAATCTACTAGAACCTTTCCTTCTGCTTTTAATACCTCTTCTTGAAAATTTTTTTCTTCAAAACTTAAAACACTCATCATTTCTTCCTCCTTCTTTTTTTAGGAATATATTTGGTTGGAAAAGAATCAACCTTCTTCCTCTTTCTTGTCTACTTATATTATTATATAAAATTTTTATAACTCTTATACATTTACCCTTCTGCTCTTAAATATTTTATGGCTTGTAATCCTGCTTTTGTACCTTCATATACTGCTTTTGATATTTGTAACAATCCTCCTGTACAATCTCCGCAAGCCAATATTCCTGGTATATTGGTTTCCATATTTTCATTAACAACAATTCTATCTTTATTGGTAATAATTCCTAATTTTTTAGCAAACTCACTACCTCCTGCTACACCAAGAGCAACAAATATTCCATCTGTCTTTAGTGTTTGATTATCTTCAAAATCAATTTCTTCAATTTTTTTATTGCCCCTAACTTCACGTATTTTTCTTGTATCAATCTTGACATTATCTGCTCTTATTTCTGGCGGTTCTTTTCCATCTGTTAATATGGTAATGCTTTTAGCAATATTGATTAATTCATTTGCCTCAGATATAGCATATTTTCCATTTCCCAATACGGAAATATCTTTATTTCGATAAAAAAATCCATCACAAACAGCACAATAACTAACACCTTTTCCCTCAAATTCTTTAATTCCTTTTATTTTTGGTGTATTTTTTTTATTTCCTGTTGCTAATATTATTATTTTAGCTTCATATACGTTTTCTTCTGTGCTTACTTTATATTGGTTACGTTTGTACATTTGTATATTGGTTACTTCTTCTTTTTTTATATCTATCCCTAAATTGTTTGCTTGTTTTATTCCTATAGTATATAGTTCTCTTCCAGAAATTCCATTTTCAAATCCATAATAGTTTTCAACAAAATCTGCCTTCTCCAAACCTGCCTGTTCTTTATATAAAATTAGCACTTTCAAATTGGCTCTTTTGACATATAATCCTGCTGAAATCCCTGCTGGTCCTGCTCCTATTATTATAACATCATACATAAACCTTAAACCTTTCTTTCACTATCTTATAAATTTTTTTTAAGTTTACTCGCTATTTTACATTTAGGATTATATCATTTTCACTTTTTTTATGCAAGTTGCTCTTTTTCTATTTATAAAGTTTTTTGTATTTTTATTTTCAATCTTTTTGTTTTATGATATACTGTTTCTAGGTGATAAAATTGGATTTATTATTTAAAAATGTAACAAAATATTCTAAAAAAGTCTATGATACATTTTCAAGATTTCATAAAAAGAACTTTGCTTTTCGTTACCATTTATACACTTTTATGACTTCTGCTTTTTTCCTACTCTTAATAGTTTCTGTTATAAAAACACTTAACTATCCTCTTATTATCTTATTATGTGTGTGTTTAGTTGTATTTCTATTATGGAGATTTTTTCGACCAATAGAAGAATCTAGAAAATATTATCAAGATGATAAAACTGTAAAAGAATCAACCTATACTTTTTTCTTTTATGACAATTGTTTTAAAGTTTCTAATAAAAAATATTATTCTGTCTTTAAATATAGAGAACTCTATCGAATATATGAAACTAAATATTTCTTTTATTTATATACAGATAGAGTACATGCTCTCTTATTAGATAAAGCAAATTTTAAAAAGGGAACCTCTATTGATTTTAAAAATTTCTTAAAGAAGAAATGTCCTTTTAAATATAGGACTCCAAAATATAGAAAGAAAAACTTGCATTAATGTTATACGTTTTAAGAAAACAAAACATTGTATAAAAATAGTGAAAGTACATGTGCCAACATTATAAATAAATTTTTCTATCTACACATATACTTTCACTGTTTTTATATAATATCTTGTTTTCTTTTTTATCAAATATACTTTTTTACACGTTTACACTTATGCATTTTTTGATTTCATTTTCGTTCATTGGAACTTTTTGCTCTTCGCCCGTTCTTTTATTTTTTAATGTAATTTCATTTGCTTGTATCTCGTCTTCTCCCATGACAATAACATAAGGTATTTCTAATTTATCTGCATACTTAAATTTCGCCTTCACTTTTTTGTCATTTAGGTAAATTTCTGTGTTAATTCCTACATTTCTTAACTTGGTAGCCAATTGAATTGGCTCTTGTAAATTATCTACCATTGGAATAATTAAGATATCTGATACAGACTTTCTATCTGCCTTAATAATATTTAATTCATTTAATTTATAGAATAATCTTGTTAAACCAACTGAAACACCAACTCCTGGTAAACTTTTGTCTGTATAATATTCAGCTAAGTTTTCATATCTACCTCCAGAGCATACGCTTCCAATTTCTCTATATTTGTCTAAGAAAGTCTCATATACAGTTCCTGTATAATAGTCTAATCCTCTAGCAATGGTTAAGTCCACTTTGAAGTTCTTTTCAGGTACACCGAATAATCTTACATTTTGAATAACCGTTTTTAACTCTTCTACACCTTTTAGATAAGTTTCATTTTGAATACCTAAGTTTTCTAATTTTTCAATTTTTTCATCTGAAGTTCCTTCAATTTCTATAAAGTTTATAATATTGTTGATTTGATTTTCTTTCAATCCTAATTTTGTAAATTCTTCTATAACTGCTTCTTTTCCAATTTTCTCTATCTTGTCAATAATTCTCAATATCTCTACAGAATTTTCTTTTTGTTCTACACTTTCAAATAAACCGTTTAAAATTCTTCTATTGTTAATTTTGATTGTAAAATCTTCAAATCCTAAGTTTCTAAACATCGTATAGATAACTGCTGGAATTTCTGCATCATTAATTAATGCTAATTCTCCATCTCCAATGATGTCAATATCACATTGATAAAATTCTCTATATCTTCCTTTTTGTGCTCTTTCTCCTCTATATACTTTTCCAATTTGATATCTTCTAAATGGAAAACTTAAATTCCCATAATTTTTTGCTACATATTTTGCAAGTGGTACTGTTAAATCAAATCGTAATGCTAAATCGGTGTCACCTTTTTGGAAACGATAAATTTGTTTTTCGGTTTCCCCTCCTGCTTTTGCTAATAGTACTTCTGCCAATTCAATAACTGGTGTATCTAGGGGTAAAAATCCGAATTTTTTATAAGATTGCTCAATTTTCTCCTTCATTTGATTAAATAAGATTTGTTCATTTGGCAATAATTCCATAAATCCTGCCAATGTTCTTGGTTCTACTTTTTCCATTTTTAATCTCATCCTTTATATTTTATATTTAGGTTTTTAATAAAGGCTTTACCTATAAACCGCCTTTCATGTGATTCCTCCTGTTTCTGAACTTGAGTTTTCAGTTTCTACATAAGTATACTACAAAATCTGGTAATTTTCAATACAATTTTGGCTTCAATTCCAAGTAAATCGGCTTTTCTTCCTGTATCATTGTCGCTTTTCCATGACCTGGATACACAATTGTATTATCTGGAAGTATTAATAGCTTATGTATGATAGAATCCATGATATCTTCCATACTTCCTGTTGGCAAATCTGTTCTTCCCCAAGTTCCTCTAAACAAGGTATCTCCAGAAAAAATACATCCCTCTTTTTCGCAATATAAACTAGTAGAACCTTTGGTATGTCCTGGTGTATGGATGACTTTAAATTTTAAATTTCCCAGATGGATAACATCATTGTCATCAATTCTTGAATCCGCCTCTAATTCTATTGGAGGTAAATCAATAATCGTAGAAAGATTGATATTTACATCATTTAGCCCCTCACTATCCAAACGATGAATTAAAATCTTCCCACCACACTGTCTCTTTAGTTCTGTTACACCTGCTATATGGTCTCCATGACAATGGGTTAAATAAATATATTTCAAACTTCCTTTTAAAATATGTAGCATGTCAACAATTTTCTCTACATCGCCTGCTGGGTCAATGACCATCGTCTCTTTGCTTTCTTCATCAAAGATAATATAACAATTGGTAGGATCTCCTATCCAAGTTTGAATCTTTAGTTCCTTTAAAATCATAGTTCCTCCTTTGGGGACGTGCCAAATCGTTTCAAAATGAAACCAAAAGGGACACACCTTTTATCTATATAAAAATATACATTTTTTGAGGTGTGTCCCTTTTGGTTTCATTTTGAAACGATTTGGCACGTCCCTAACCTCATTTCTTTCTCTTAACATCATAGACGCTGTCTACTTTTCTTACCACTCTTTGTGCTTTGTTTAATTCATCTAAGTTTTCTACTTCAAGGGTAATGTCAATTATCGCAATTCTTTCTTTTGTAGTTTTGGTATTTACCCCTAAAATATTAACTTTTGTTGTCGCTAATTCTTTTAATATATCTACTAATAATCCTGTTCTGTCATTTGAGAAGATTTCAATTTCTGCTTGATATTCTGATTTTTCTTCATTATACCATTCGACATCTATCATTCGATTTTCTTCTGATATTAGGTCTTTTACATTATAGCAATCTTTTCTATGGACAGATACACCTCTTCCTCTTGTAATATATCCTACAATTTCGTCTCCTGGAAGTGGATTACAACATTTTGATAATTTTACTAGGCAGTTGTCGATTCCTTTTACGATAACACCTGAACTTGATGGCTTTGGTTTCTTTTGTTTTGCTTTTTTTAGTTCTTCTAATTTCTTTTCAATGTCTTCTTCTTCATGTTCTTTTCTGTATTCTTGCAACATTCTAGCTATAACTTTTACTGATGAATTTGCTCCAAATCCAACAGCTGAATACATTTCGTCTAAGTTTTTATATTTATATTTTTCAAGCATTGGGTCTATATATTCTGGTTTAAACAAGTCTGCATGTGTAAAACCGATACGTTTTAATTCTTTTTCAATTAGTTCTTTTCCTTTTTCAATATTTTCTTCTTTTTGTGCTTTTTTAAACCAACTTTTGATTTTGTTTCTGGCTGCTGAACTTTTTACGAATTTTAACCAATCTCTACTTGGTCCTTTAGAATTATCTGATGTGATAATTTCTACGATGTCTCCACTTTGTAATGGGGTAATAATTGGCATCATTTTGCTATTGATTTTACATCCTGTCATCTTATTTCCAATTTCTGCATGAATTGTATAGGCAAAATCAATTGGTGTTGAACCTCTTGGCAATACTTTGATAGCACCTTTTGGTGTAAAGACATATACTTCGTCTTCAAATAATTCTGTTTTTAAAGTGTTCAAAAATTCTTGTGGGTCTTCTAGTTCTTTCTGCCATTCTAAGGTTTCCCTTAGCCATGCTAATTTATCTTCTTCCACTTTTACTGATTGTTTTTTTCCAAAATAACTTGCTTCTTTATATGCCCAGTGTGCAGCAATACCAAATTCTGCAACTTTGTGCATTTCCCAAGTTCTAATTTGTACTTCAAATGGTGTTCCTTTTTCTCCCAATAATGTCGTATGGATAGATTGATACATATTTGGTTTTGGAACAGCTATATAGTCTTTAAATCTACCAGGCATTGGGTTATATAGTTCATGAACAACCCCTAATGCTGCATAACAATCTTTTACAGAGTTTACCAAAATTCTTAGAGCAAATAAATCATAAATTTGGTCTAGTGTTTTATTATCTCTTTTCATTTTTCGATAAATACTATATAAATGTTTTGCACGTCCTGTTACTTCTGCATCAATTCTTTGTTTTTTTAAAGCCACACGGATATCTGCCATAATTTTTTCGATAAATTGTGTTCTTTCTTCTCTCTTTTTATTAATTCCTTCTACCAATTCATGATATTCTTCTGGCTCTAAATATTTGAAAGCCAAATCTTCTAGTTCCCATTTTAGAGAATAGATACCTAATCTATTCGCAAGTGGAGCATATAAATCTCTGGTTTCTTTGGCATTCGCAATTTGTCTATCTCTTCTTAAATATTTCAAAGTACGCATATTATGAAGTCTATCTGCCAATTTTATTAAGATAACTCTGATATCTTTTCCCATTGCCAAAAACATTTTTCGGTAATCTTCTACTTGTTGCTCTTCTACTGATGCAAATTGGATATTACTCAATTTAGTTACCCCAGATACCATGTCTGCAATTTCATTTCCAAATTGTTCTCTCAAATCTTTATCTTTCACATCTGTATCTTCAACTACATCATGAAGAAGTGCTGCACAAATCGTACTATCGTCTAATCCTATATCTGCTAAAATGTATGCAACATTAAGAGGATGAATGATATATGGCTCTCCTGAACTTCTTTTTTGCCCCTTATGTTTTTCACTAGCCAAACGATAAGCTCTCATAATTAATTTTATATCCACTCTTCTTGAATGTTCTTTTCTTTTATTAATGACATCTTTAATTGTAATTTCTTTTTTTTCTTCTTGCATATGTTCACTTCCCCTTTTCTCTAAATTGCCCTCATAATATCTTTCATATTAATTTGCAATGTATCTACACCATTAAAAGTATTTACTTCTAAAACCCCTACAACATCTATTCTATCGCCAATTCGATAATCTTCCACAAGTTCTCCCATGTTAAAACCAATGGCATTTACAACTGTATTACCTTCTTTTAGCGTCAACTTCAAATGTTTACCTTCTGATAAAGCCCTAATAGAATCAATTTTCAAATTTTTAAAGGCAAATACTGGCATTTTGTTACCCTCTCCAAAAGGTTCTAATGCCTTTAAACTTTCTACCATCTCTTTATTGATACTACTAAAATCAATTTTTGCATCAATATTGATAATTGGCACAATCTCATCTATTTTGGCTTCTTTGGCAATAGCTTCAAATTCTTTTTTAAAATCTTCAAATTTTTCTTTTCTTATTGTAATTCCGATTGCCATACTATGTCCGCCAAATTTTTCAATCGTATCTGTACATTTTGATAAAGCTTCATGCAAATCAAAACCAGGTATACTTCTTCCTGAGCCAGTCCCAATTCCGTCTTCTTCAAAGCTTAACAAAATACTTGGTTTAAAATACATCTCTGTAATCTTAGAAGAAACAATCCCAATAACACCATGGTGCCAATTATGTCCTCCTACTGTAATGGTTGCATTTTCTGCTAAATGTTCTTCTTCAATTTGCTTAACCGCACTTTCAAAAATCTTCTTTTCTGTATCTTGTCTTAGTCGGTTATATTCATTTAATTTATTTGTAAGTTTAGAAACTTCTTGCAAATTTTTAGTTAAGAATAATTCTAATGCGTCTTCTGCTTTTCCCATTCTTCCACAAGCATTAATTCTTGGTGCAATTCCAAAAGAAATGCTATTAGAATCAATTTTTGTATAGCCTGAAGATTGGATAATTGACCTTAACCCAATATTTTTGGTTTGTCTAATTAATAACAAGCCTAATTTTGCAATCACTCTATTTTCATCAACCAATGGAACAATATCTGATATCGTTCCTATACAAACAATATCTAAATATTTTAAATATTCCTCCTCTTTTAGCCCTAATTTCATACCTAAAGCTTGTATTACTTTAAAAACAACACCTACGCCTGCTAATTCACGAAATGGATATGTACTATCTTTTCGCTTATTGTCAATAACTGCTAATGCTTTGGGTAACGTACTTCCAGGCTCATGGTGGTCTGTTACAATCGTTTCAATTCCTAATTCTGTCGCATACGCAATTTCATCTATTGCAGAAATTCCGCAATCCACTGTAATCATTAAGTCACAACCATCATTATGAATTTTTTCAATTGCTTTATTATTTAAACCATATCCTTCATGTAATCGATTGGGAATATATTGAGATACCTCTAGTCCTCTATCTTTCAAAAAACTTTTTAGAACGGTAATGCTTGTAATACCATCTACGTCATAATCTCCATAAATGGTTACTTTTTCTTGTTTTTCAATTGCTTTTACAATTCTATCAATTGCTTTTTCCATATCTGTTATTAAATATGGGTCATGAAAATCATTTCTTGTGGGATTTAAAAATAGTCGAATTTGTTCTTCTGTTACAATATTTCTATTAGCCAATATGGTTGCTAATAGTTTGTTTACATTGTATTTTTTCGATATTTCTTCCGCTTTTTCTTCATCTACTTCATATATTTGCCACTTTTTATTCATATTCCTCTCCTAATTCTAATTTTTCTATATTGTATACTATTTTCTTTATTTTTTAAAGAGGGAAAAGCTAATTTGTGAAATTAATCCTTTGAGTTCAAAAAGTTATGTTAATTAATTGACAAGATGGGGAAATTATGTTAAGATATAGTTATGCTCTGAAAATTCAGGGTAAATAAATAATTTAGGAGGTCTTCATCATGGGAAAGACTATTGACAAAGAACTAAAAATCGAGGCTGAAAAAAAGATGGTGGAAGATTATATTCGGAAAGGGAAATTAGACTTCGGCGAAAATCGTGTGACCACTTATTCCGGTGATGATGGTTCAACCATTATCAGAATTGCTAATTCTTCCACAAATATCAGTCGGAAAGAGCACAACACCCCTGAGTATTTCCGTACAGCTGGGGGATGATGAGACATCTGAAGGAATTTTTCCTTCAAAAGGGCTGTCTGTTGTCACACAGACAGCCCGATTTTTTTATTCTATAAGAAAAACAAGTTTTTATCTTGATTTAATTTAGATTTTTTTATATACATTGAATTGGTATAGCGATATTTTTTTCATCAAGTGGTATAATTTTATCTACCATACAGATGACACCGCCTTCTCCTATTTCCTTTTCTCCTTTATTTAATATTTTAAAATTTTTAATCATATTTTTATCTGGATTTTTAGATTTTTTTATTTCAATTGGATAAACTATGTTATTCATAGTAATAATTAAATCAATCTCTACTTGATTACTATCTCTATAAAAATTCAAGTATAATCTTGGGTCTTTATTATCGTTTACAAAAGATTTTACAATTTCCATTACTACATAAGTTTCAAACATATTTCCATTTATTGCACTCTTTTCTAATGTTTTAGCATCTGAATAGCCTGCTAAATAACAAGCAAGTCCTGTATCTGTAAAATACATTTTAGGTGTTTTTATTGCTCTTGTTGTTGGTTTATTAGAATATGGTTGTAATAGAAAAATTAGTCCAGAAGTTCTTAAATAAGAAAGCCAATTTTTAGCTGTTTTATTATCTATTTCCGCATCACGTGCTATATTGTCATAATTTAACTCTTGTCCTGTTCTTGCTGCAACCGCTGACATAAATGTTAAAAATTTTGTTTCTTCTTTAATTGTAATCATATCTCTTATATCTCTTTCAAGATATGTTTTTAAATAACTATTATAAAATTTTTCAGTACTCATATTTTCATTTTGATACAATGCCGGAAAAGAACCTCTAACAATCTTTTCAAAGACTTCTAATGTTTCTGGTCTTTTGTTATTTTCTCTTTCTTTGCACCTTTCTTTTGTTGGTAAAAAATAACTTTGTGTTTTTCCTATTATTTCACTGTATGATAACCCATACATATCAATAATTCCAACTCTTCCTGCTAAACTTTCACTTACATTTTGCATCATTGTAAACATTTGTGAACCTATTAAATAATACAGTCCATTACTATTCGTATTTTTTTCAAATGCTTCTAATCTAGTTTGGTCTACTTTTATTTTTATATATGGTAATAATTCTGTTGCATATTGAATTTCATCTATTATTAATGGCGATTTATGATTTTCCAAAAATAATGCTGGATCTTCTTTTGCACTTTTTCTTTCTAGTGGATTATCTAAACTGACGTAATTAATTTGATGACTAGAGATTTTCTCTAAAATTGTTGTTTTTCCTACTTGTCTAGGTCCACAAAGTAAAATGACAGGAAAATCTTTACTGTTTTCAATAATATCATCTTCTAATAATCTTTTTATATATGTATTCATTAAAAAACCTCCTTTTTATGCAAATATGGATTACAATTCCATTATCGCATAAAAAGAGGGAAAGTCAAATATTTTTTATTTATTTCCTATCCTTTTTAATTTTTCTGGCAATTCCAAAAGCCACAATTCCTTATATATGGCTGAAACTCTTTACATTATGAGTCGAAGTTAGATAAAACACACTTTACTGGTATGCTTCTATTTCTTCTATAATTTCCTTTCCTGTCATCTCACAAGGAATATTAATTCTTTTAATTGCATTTTTATCTAAATTTTTAAAATAATTCATTCCAATATCATATATTTGAAAGTCAATTCCATTATTTTTTAATGTTCTTACTGTTTCAGCTGTATATGCACCATACGGATAAGCAAATACTTTCAATTCTTGTTTTCCTAAATGTTCTTCTATTTGTTTATATGATTCTTTTACATCATCACGAAGTTCACGGACAGAACGTTTATCATAAAAAACATGTTTTTTGCTATGACTACAGATTTCTACCAAGCCACTATTTTGCATTTCCAAACATTCTTCCCATCCTAAATATTTTATACCATCAATTTCTTGCCCAATTTTATCTGTCACAATAAAAATAGATACCTTTACCTGGTATTTCTGCAAAATCGGATAAATATATTCATAATTACTGTAATATCCATCATCAAATGTTATTAAGATAGGCTTATCCGGAAGTTCCATTTTTCCACTATTAACAAGTGCCAGTTCTTTTATTGACATGATTGTATATCCATTTTCTATAAGTGTTTTCACATTTTCCTCAAAACTTTGTGGTGTATTTATATAATTGAAATTGTCAGGGTCACTTTCTGGAACAGTTGTTACAAAGTTATGATATAGAAGTATAGGAATTTTAACATCTAGTCTTTCATTATCTTTTTTTGGTCTAAAAATCATTCTAGTAGCAACAACAATCACAATCATTATTACACACACAATTATCATCTTTTTTCTTGTACTCATTCTTTTTCACATTCCTTTCTAAGGCATATCTGGTTGGAAAACACTTGTAATTATTTTTCAAGCTTCTTTACCTCTTTTTATTATATTTATTGAAGACATTTTTTGACACTTATCACTTTTTTTCGACAATCTCATATGATACTATGAGGTGATAAACATGTTTTTAATATCTTTTATCATTGCATTATTATGCCTTATCTGTTCGATATGCATAAATGTCAATTGGATTGCTGATATTTCTTGCTATTTAGGATATTTCTTGGCAATTTATCTCGTAACTTTTGTAGCAATTATTCCGGGATTTAACTATATATTTACTTTTGTTAGTTTGCTATTTAACAAAAAAGATAAAAAGAAATCTAATAGCAAAAAAGAAGAAGATGTTACGGTCTTAATACCAGTATATAACGCAAAACAATCGATACAAGAAACACTGAATTCCATTAAAAAGCAAAAATATTGTGGAAAAATTTATGTAAAAGTCATAGATGATGGTTCAACAGATGGTACTTTAGAATTATTACAAGGAATGGACTTAGATTCTAATATTACACTTATAGAAACAAAACACAGTGGAAAAGCCAATGCTCTTAATACAGGATTAGAAACCGTATGTACAGATTATACGATTACAATTGATAGTGATACAGTTTTGCATCCATTAGCCATAAGAAACATGATGAAAACATTAACAAATTCTAGTAAAAAAACTGCTGCAACTGCGGGTTGTCTATTTGTTAAAAATGCGAAAAAGAATTTTATGACAAAGTTGCAAGAGTGGGATTATACGTTAGGTATCTTTGGTGTGAAACTTCTTCAAGGTAATTACAATTCTACTCTTGTTGCACAAGGTGCTTTTAGTGCTTATAAAACCAAACTATTAAAAGAAATTGGTGGTTGGCAGAATTGTGTAGGAGAAGATATTGTTCTCACTTGGCAATTGTTAAGCAAAGGTTATGAAACCAATTTTGCAAAAAATGCCATCGCCTATACGGTTGTTCCAGAAAAATATAAAGATTTAGGTAAACAAAGAAAAAGATGGGCTAGAGGTATGATTGAGGCTTTTAAGAAAAATAGAATATTGACATCTAAAAAAATGTCGTTGAAGTCTAAATTCTTAGCATGCTTTAATGTCTTTTTCCCTTTTATTGATTTGGCACTTCTCATTTTTGTACCACTTAGCTTAATTTTCTTAGCTTTTGGAAATCCTTTGTTGCTTGGTTGGATTTCTTTATTGGTTATTCCTTTTGGACTATTATTATGCTTATTAATTGAAATCAAGAGAAAAAATACGCTAAAAGAGATTGACTGTAAACTAGAAAGGCGAAGTATTTTGGCTTTCATTGCCTATATTTTAGTATATGCTTTTATTTTGGCACCTTATTGTTTAATGGGATATTTTTCAGAGTTAATAAATCTAAAAAAGAAATGGTAACTGTTTAAAGGAAGGAAATGCTCCTTCCTTTTATTTTTTTAGTATAAATTAATTTTGTATTTTTGTTAATTCTAGAAAAAATTGTACACGTCTTCCTTGCGAGACATCAAGCTTATGCAAGAAGACATTTAAATTAAATAAGGAGGTCTATGCATTTGCATGTGTCAAGGATTTCTTGAAGTTCGAATTAGAATTCCAAATTCAAGAGGAAATTTTTTAAATTTATATTAACATTTCCAAACATCTGTTTTATAATGTGCTTGAAGTTAATATTTATGGAATATATACTATTTAAAGCTTAAATTTTAGGATTAAATATCTACCTAGAAAGTTTAATATCTCACATAAATATTGCACTAAATTACTAAAAAAATATAAAAAATCACACAAAATTGAAATTATGTGATAAAATATATAAAGAGAAAAGAGTATAGAGTATGCTAGAAGAATTAGAAAAATTAATTAAGTTTATACAAACTGAATATATACAATTCAATAAAAAGTGGCAAAATAGTGATTATTATACTAAGATCAATTTAAAAGATAATTTAGTAATTAACTTATCTGAAAATGAAGAAATATTAAATGCGGTATTTAATTATAGAGAGTTTATAAATGAAAATAACATTCAATTACTGATGGATTTTAAACAATTTAATACAAACAGTGCTAAAATTAATATAAGAACTAAAGCTAAAAACTCTATAGAATATAAAATCAAAAATTATATAGAAAATCATGAAAATGGTAAAGTACCTATCAATAAATGTTTAAACGATTTATTTGGTGTAAGAATTATATGCACAGAAAAAATAGAAAATCCAAAAATTGCAGAATTAGTGAAATCTAAATTTAAAAACTTAAAATGTATAAAATCTTATAGAAAAGATTATAAGGCAACACATATATATTTTAGACAAAGTAATTTTAATTTTCAATGGGAATTACAAATATGGAACAAAGAAGATGAAATAAATAATATAAATTCACATGAAAAATATAAACAAGATTACATTAAGTGGGAAAAAGAGAATAAAGGAGGTAATAAATAATGGTTACACATTTTATATTTTTAAGTAGTTCATATTCCTTAGGTACAAGAATTGCTATGGATTATATAGTCACTGATGATAGTGTTCAAGAAAAATTGAAAAAAGATCTAGAAAAAATTCTCAAAGAATGTGGAAAAGATGTATCTATTTCAACACATATGATACAAGCAGATGATACAACTTGGAAGTCAGTATGTGTAGCAGATCACTTCTTTAAAGATATAAAAGTTATTGATTCAATAGATAAATTTATTAGACTGATTAAAAAAGATAGAAAATTAGAAGGTATAGATGTAGCAAAATATGTTTTATCAAAAATACCATGCACTCAATTAAAACTACAAAAACTAGTATATTTATGTTTTGCAGATTATCTATGTGATACTGGAAAAGAATTATTTACGGATAAAATATATGCATTTAAATATGGTCCAGTAGTAGATACTGTTTATAAAAGATATAAAAAATATGGATATAAACCTATTGATGAAGAAAAAAAAGATATTGATAGTAAGAATATATCTGAAATGCCAGCTAAAAGTAGAATTTTGTTTGCAGAATACGGAACAGAAAAATTAATTAGTATAGAAAAAACATTAAAAAAATATGGTAGTTTGTCTGCTGCAGATTTAGTAGATTTAACGCATAAGGATAATGCACCTTGGTCAAAAAGCTTTAAGGGTATTGGAAAATTATATTCTACTATGAAATTGGATATAATAAAAGAATATCATCAATATGAAGAATTATAATAATTCCTGTTTATGTTTATCAAGAAGTAATTACACCAACTGGTCCCCATAGTCATTTAATGGGCTTAGTACTAGGCGAAACACACTATTACAACTTATATGGAATCGAAATAACACAATTTATAAATACTTTAACTTTGTTTATTTATAAATAAGTTTTGAAATTTTCATTTGATAAATATAAAATTCCCCATGCAATGCCAACATGGGGATTATATTTATATCATTAATTATGTTAAATTGTAAAAACATGATAAATCAAAGTCGTAAACATACAAATCACAATTCCGCAAATTGTTGGAATTAAGAAACTAATAGCCGTCCATTTCCAACTTCCCGTTTCTTTCTTAATAGTCAGTAATGTTGTCGCACAAGGAAAATGGAATACTGTAAATAACATCACATTAATTGCTGTTAAAATCGTCCAACCATTTTGTCTTAAAATTTCCCCTATTGCAAATGTATCTTCCATATTAACCAATGAAGTTCCTTGCATATAGCACATAAGGATAATTGGAAGCACGATTTCATTTGCAGGAATTCCTAGTATAAAAGCTGTTAAAATATAGCCATCTAATCCCATAAGATTTGCCAATGGTTCCAGAAAGTTTGCTATAATTGTTAATAAGCTTTCTCCTTGTATTCCAATATTGGCAAATAGCCATATAACAAGGCCAGCAGGTGCTGCAACTGCAATTGCCCTTCCTAATATGAAAATGGTTCTATCAAAAATAGACCTAACCAATACTTTTAAAAATTGTGGCTTTCGATATGGTGGCAATTCTAGTACAAATGATGATGGCATCCCTTTTAATATAGTTTTGGATAATATTTTTGAGATAATCAATGTCATAATAATTCCCAATATGATAACTAATATCACAGATACTGTTGATAAAATAGAGGCACCGATTCCCCCTATCGTTCCTGCTATAAATATACTTGCAATTGTGATTAAAAATGGAAATCTTCCATTACAAGGAACTAAATTGTTGGTTAAAATAGCAATTAGTCGTTCTCTTGGTGAATCGATAATTCTACAACCTGTTACTCCACAACTATTACAACCAAATCCCATGCACATGGTAATCATCTGTTTCCCACTGCAACAAGCTTTTTTAAAAAAGCCATCCATATTAAAGGCAATCCTTGGTAAATATCCCAAATCTTCTAATATGGTAAATAAAGGAAAAAAGATAGCCATTGGTGGTAACATAACAGAAATAACCCATGTCAACGTTTGATAAACACCTAATATTAACATATTAGATAACCATTCTGGACAATGAATATATGTAGCAAATTGGATTAGTTTTTCTTGTATATTTCCAAATACACTAAATAAGAATTGAGATGGATAATTAGCACCTACTATGGTAATCCAAAATATGAGTAATAAAAACATAATCATTATAGGAATTCCATATTTTTTAGAAGTCAATATCTTATCGATTTTTCTATCTCTATTGGCATAATCTTTATTCTCAAATTTACAGACTTTTTTTCCTATGCTTTCTGCCTCTTTCACAATTGTTGATACAACCTTTTCTCTAAATTCTTCTTGATTAATCCCTTCCTGTTCTAATTCTTCTAATACTTTTTTTCTCCCTTCCCATATATCAATTTGATCGACTAATTGTATATTTAAATGCTTTTCAATTTCTTTTAAAATACGTTCTTCACCATCTAAGATTTTTATACTTATCCATCTTGCTAATTTTTCATTAAGTTTATATTTTTTTAGTATGATGTGTTGTATTTCTTTAATAGCTTTTTCTATTTTTTCATCATATTGTATTTGGTAAATCTGATTCCATTCTTCTTCTTCACATATTTTTCTAATTGCTTTTAATAAATTATTTAATGTTTTTTTCTTTCTAGCTGTAACACCAACAACTGGTATCTTTAATATACTAGATAATGTTTCTAAATTAATTGTTATTTTCTTTTTTTTGGCTTCATCTAATAAATTGACACATAAAATCATATTATCTGTAATTTCTGTAATCTGTAATACTAAATTTAGGTTTCTTTCTAAAGAAGTTGCATCTACTACAACAACTGTCGCATCAGGATTTCCAAAACAAATATAGTTTCTAGCAATCTCTTCTTCTTCAGAGTGAGACATAATAGAATATGTACCAGGAATATCAACAATTTCATACTGTCTTCCCCTATATGCAAAGTATCCTGTTGCATTTGCAACTGTTTTTCCTGTCCAATTACCTGTGTGTTGATTCATTCCTGTTAAATTATTAAATATAGTCGATTTTCCAACATTGGGATTTCCTGCTAATGCGATTATATAATCACTTTTAAGTTTTACCTCTTTTTGCTTTATCGATAACTTCTCTATTTTACTCATAAACGCCTCCTTTATTTTCTTTTGTTATTGTATTGTATATCGATTATCTTTGTTTTGTTACTATTTGTTATATATGTGGTAAAATTTTTAGCATCTTATTTTTATATTTTGTGCATCTTCTTTTCTAATAGCTATTAAACTCCCTCGAAATTCAAAGGCTCTCGGATCTCCCGATGGACTTATTAATACTGGTTTTATATGAGTTCCTTCTATTAAACCTAAATCTAATAACCTTCTTTTTATCGTTTTTTCTCCCATAATTCTATCTACAATTCCCATTTCTCCTATTTCTAATTCATTTATTGTTTTTTCTTTCATCTGTATACAGCACCTCCAAATTATGTTTAGTATATTTTATTCCTTGGAAAATCTAATGTTCAAATAAATTAAAAAATTCTCTTTACATACTTTTTAAGATACACATATGTTATCGCTGCTATATCTATTATTGCTATTTTTGAATATTTAAGAAAAATTGTTAGAAAAATCGAACATCAAATTGTTGAATAAATTTCATATTGCATGATCATACTTTTTTATGATAAAATTTTCTTGTAAAAGTTAAAATCTAAATATAATATAAATATATAATATTTCATATAGTCATGAATATACTTTTACAAGGAGGATTTAATATGAAAAATAGATTTAAAGTAGCAATTGTAGGTGCTAGTGGTGTTGTTGGTAGAACGGCTTTAAAAGTATTAGAAGAAAAATCTTTGCCCAATATAGAATATACTTTATTTTGTTCAAAAAAATCTGCTGGTAAAAAAATAGATTTTTTAGGAACAAATTACATTATGCAAGAATTAAATGAAAATTCTTTTAATAAAAATTTTGACTATGCAATATTTTGTGCAGGAGGAGAAGTTTCTAAAAAATACATACCGATAGCTGTTGAACATCATTGTATTTGCATTGATAATAGTAGTGTTTACAGAATGGAACCTGATGTTCCTTTGGTAGTTCCTGAAGTAAATATGAAAGAAGCTTATAAAAATAAAGGAATTATTGCCAATCCTAATTGTTCAACTATTCAGGCAGTTGTTCCTCTAAAACCTTTAGACGATAAATATACCATAAAAAGAATTGTATATTCTACTTATCAAGCTGTTTCCGGTGCAGGAAGAGAAGGCATTGAAGATTTGGAAAATGGAATAAATGGATTTGCTCCTAAGAAATTCCCTTATCCTATTTTTAATAATTGTCTTCCACATATAGATGTTTTTATGGATGATGGCTATACAAAAGAAGAACATAAAATGATTAATGAAACAAGAAAAATTTTAAATAAACCAAATCTACCAATTACTGCTACTACTGTTAGAGTTCCTGTTCTAAACTGTCATAGCGAGTCTATTAACATAGAATTTGAAAAAGATTTTGAATTATATGATGTTAAACAATTATTGCAAAATTTTCCTGGTGTCATTGTTGTTGATGATATTGAAAAAAATTATTATCCAATTCCTACAAAAGCTGACGGCTATGATGAAGTATTTGTTGGAAGAATCCGAAGAGATTTTAGTGTAAAATATGGTCTTAATTTATGGGTAGTTGCAGACAATTTAAGAAAAGGTGCTGCAAGTAACGCTATTCAAATTTTGGAAAATATGATATTGAATTAACATAGTATTTAACAAGGCTATTTAATCTAAACTTTTATAAAATTATATGGCTAGCATTATAAAATATAGAAATTCTAACATTATCAAGCAGGCACCTCTCAAAGCGTGGTTTGAGATTCTCCTACTTGATAATGCAAGAATTTCTAATATTTTTCCATTTGCACATATAATTTTATAAAAGTTTAGATTAAATAGCCTTGATTTTACAATGGTTAATTATATTTCATATACTATTGTGCAATGTTATTTTTTATTGAATAGAAAAAGCAATGTTTCCTATTCAATAAAAAAATATATTACTATAATTGCTAGTAATATATTTTTTAATTCTTCTATACATTTTTCCATAGCCAATCCAAACTATTATCTATACTTTTCTTTTGCATCTTTTTAGCCTCTATATCGTCAACCCATAGATAAGCAAAAAATGAAATTAGTATAAAAATGAAGTCTATTGCTACACATCTTGCCAAGACTGGCAAAAATTCTTTAGATTCTTCTGGTAATGTTATCATTTGTGCTGCATGCATAATTAATATAATTAGATAAGCAAACAATACAATTCCTGCAATATAACTTTTCTTTAATTCTTGGGCCAAAAATATTAATAATATTGTTGCTATTAACATTAATAGTAAATTTAAAACATTTGATATATCAAAAATGAACATAAAATAAATCCCCCTTAAACTTATTATTTTAATGTTATCATTTTCACTTTGATATATCAATGTTTTTTTAGTTACATTTTTATTACAAAATGATTACATCTTTTTACTTATTTTAATTTGTCTTCAATTAATTTTACAATTTGTTCTGCTCTTTTTGTTAGATATTCTTGATCTTCTCCTTCAATCATAACCCTAACTAGTGGTTCTGTTCCTGATGGTCTAATCAATACTCTACCATTTCCAGCAAATTCTTTTTCTAAATCTTGTATTGCCTTTTTTATATCTTCATCTTCTTCATAATCATATTTTTTCTCTGCATTCACTTTAGCATTAATTAATACTTGTGGATATAATTTAATCATACTAGCTAGTTCTGAAGCCTTTTTATTTTCTTCCAAAATAGTTTGTATCAACATTAAAGAAGTTAATATTCCGTCTCCTGTTGGATTATAATCTAATAATATAACATGACCTGATTTTTCTCCTCCAAGATTATATCCTTCTTTTAGCATTTCTTCTAATACATATCTATCTCCTACTTTTGTTTGAACTAATTGTAATCCATTCTCTTTAGTATACTTATTTAATCCTAAATTACTCATAACAGTCGCAACAATTGTATCTTTGTTTAATTTATTTTTCTTTCTTAAATTTGAAGATATAATGGCCAATAATTTATCACCATCAATTTCTTCTCCATTTTCATCAACCGCTAAACATCTATCTCCATCACCATCATAAGCAATTCCTAAACTTAATTTGTTATCAACAACAAATTTCTTTAATCCTTCTAGATGTGTGGAACCACAATTATCGTTAATATTAATACCATCAGGTGCATTATTAATAATTTTATATTTAATACCTAAATCTTTGAAGACTTTTTCTGCAACAACTGATGTTGCTCCATTTGCTGTATCAATTCCAACAACAAAATCATCACTTAAGTATTTTTCAATATTATCGTCAAAATGTTTTCTAAAAAAGTATATGTATTCATTAATTAAATCAAAACTGTATTCCGCAACCCCTATTTTTTCATTTTTTGCTGTCAATTCTTCTAATTTTCCTGAATCCATTACTTCTTCTATTTCTTCTTCTAATGCATCTGGTATTTTCGTTCCTTTATTACTAAAAAATTTTACCCCGTTAAATTCAAAAGTATTATGAGATGCAGAAATTACAACACTGGCATCTGCTTTTAATTTTCTTGTCAAGTAAGCAACTGCTGGTGTTGGTATCACACCTAATAACTTTACATTTGCTCCATAACTTAAAAAACCAGCTGTCATTGCACTTTCAATTAATGTTCCTGAAATACGTGTATCTCTTCCAATTAGTATAGTTGGTGTATGGTCTGTATGTTTAGATAATACATAAGCACCTGCTTTAGCTACTTTATAAACCAATTCAGGTGTTAATTCTGTATTGGCAATTCTTCTAATTCCATCTGTTCCAAAATATTTTCTCATTGTTCAACTTCCTTTCCTTATATAAGCTTTTTATTAATTCATAATATTCTAATTCTACCTAAATGCTGTCTACTATCTTCTTATTTTTTAAAATTCATAATAATTTTTTCTTTTAATGATAATTTAAAATCAAATGGTTCATCTATTTCAATCTTCTTATTATTCAACACTAACTTAGGATTTGTTGTTGTTAATTCCTCCAATTTTTCTGCACCAATAATATCTTCTATTTCTTCTAATATTCTTGGAATTTTAGGATAAATTGTATTTTGTCTATGAACATCTGATCCTAAGAAATGAATCATGTTGTTTTCAAAGAATTTTGTAACTATCATTTGTGCTTTTTCTCCATACTGTCCAATAATACTTCCATAATTTGCTTGCATTAATACACCTTTTTCAATCAAATCATATACTAGTTCTGGTTCTTTTTGTACAAAACTATATCTTTCTGGATGGGCTAATATTGGAACTAATTTATATTGTAACATGTCATATATTACATCATATAAATTCATAGGTTCTGCATTTAATGGTAATTCAAATAAAACATAACTTGTATCATTTATTGTTGATGCTTTTCTTTTTTCTAATAATTCTATAATGTTATCAGAAAAATAGATTTCATTTCCTAAATACAAATTTGTATTTATATTTTTTGTTTTTAAGTTTTCTAATATGGCTTTTACCCACACTTCTCTTTCTGGTACATCTGTTTCATAATAATTCTCCATATAATGAGAAGTAGATATAACTGCTTCAAATCCTGCTTTTTCTGCCTCTTTAATTAAATTGAATGTTTCCTCTATACTTCTTGAACCATCATCAATATTGGGTAATATATGTGAATGAAAGTCTATCATTTTTCTTTTGCTCCTTTTCTATTTTTGCAGTGTATCTTTATTAGTATACATTTATGTTAAAGATTTTTCAACATTTATTTTAAAATTTGTTCATTTTCGACAATTTTTGCAATTTTTATATTTAAGAAAGTTCAACTCATAAAATTGAACTTTCTTTTGTTTATGATTATTAATTATTCAAATTTTTCTTCTCTTCATCTAGATAAGCATTAATTTGGTTTAAAATATCTGTTGTTTTTTCTAAAGAAACTTCGCCTTGATTTTCTATTTTAATCTTATTTTGTAATGCCTTTGGTTGTTCTTTCATTGAATTGTCTGTATTTGCTTTTCTTTGTTCTTGAAGATTTTTTGAAGCCTGTGGATTTTCTGGTCTTACCCTTCTTTTCATCTCTTCTACTTTTGTTTGTCTGGAATTAGTAGGTCTATTGACAGTTGTTGGTCTTGTACTTCTAGGTTTCATATTTGAATTTTTCATAGATGTTGAGCCATAATAGTAAGATTGTTCATATTTTTTTACAGATACTGGTATTTTATTTAATACAATTCCTGCAATTTTTCCACCTACATTTTGTATATTTGTAACAATTTTTCGTAAATCTTCTTTTTTCGTTTGCTTATGTGCAGTTACAATAACTGTAGAATCTACTATTCTTGAAAGAATAATGGCATCTGTAACCAATTCACATGGTGTTCCATCTATTATAACCAAATCACAGATTTCTTTTAATCTGTCTAATAAACTTACCATTTTTGTTGAAATTAATAATTCTGATGGATTTGGTGGAATATTTCCTGCTGGTATAATATATAAGTTTGGAATTTGTGTATCTTGTATGTAATTTGCCAAATCATCTGATATTTCTTCTCCTGTATTACTATCAAATCCTGATAAATAATTAGAAAGTCCAGGTCTTGGAGATACTTCAAAAATAGTATATTGTCTTCCTTTTCTCATGTCTGCATCTACTAATATTACTTTTTTCCCTGCTTGTGCAAAAGTAACGGCCAAGTTTGCTGTTACCCAACTTTTTCCTTCGTTAGGTAATGTAGATGTTACTAATAATGTTTTTAATTTATTATTTGTGTTCATAAACTGTATATTGGTTCTTAACGTTCTAAACACTTCTGAAACAGGAGATTTCGGATCTCTATGAGCAATTAATTCTTTTTTCATTGTCTTCTACCTCCTTTTCTTTTCTTTAGTTTTTCCATATCCATATCATACATTGGTATAGATGCTAAAACTGGTATTTTAATACTCTTTTCTATATCTTCTTGTGTTTTTACTGTTGTATCTAACATATTGGCAATTAATACATACATAAGCGCAATAACTGCACCGATAAAGGCAAAAATCACAATATTTTTTAAATGATTAACATTTGAAGGTTCTGTTTCCACAGTTGCTTCATCTACAATATGTACGTTGTTAATATTATATATTTCTTTTGCAATTCTTTCTGTAAATACGTTTGCTATTTCATTTGCTATTTTGGCTGCATAATCTGCATTTTCGTTAGAAACCGTTATTTCAATTAATTCTGTATCTTCTACAGATGTAACTTCTACATTTTCTCTTAATTCTTCTTCATCTATATTTATTCCTAAGTTTGAAATAACTTGTCCTAATATGTTTTTGCTTTTTACTAACTCACTGTAAGTTGCAACTAATTTTGAATTGATTGTTAGATCTGTTGTTGTTATGCTTTCTGAAACTTGATTTTGATCTGTACTACTAGCTGTTCCAGCTAATACTAAAGTTGTTGATGAACTATACATTGGTGTTACAAATCCTATGGAATAGATGATTCCTAATACCATAAAAATTAGTATAATTAATATAATTTGTACTTTTTTATGCCAAAATATTTCAAATAATTCTTTTAAGTCTATCTCTTCCATATTTCCTCCCCTTATTTTTTATTTTTCTTTTGATTTTACACTTTACTAGTATACATTTTTATACATAAATTTGCAAGATTTTTAGTAAAAAAGGTAATCTGTTTTAGGTTTATGAGCAATTATACAATCATTTTTTAATTCAGTATATTTTATAACTATAAATTAATACCTATTTTTATAATTTCCTTGGCACATAATGAACCTAATAATTTTCCTTGTTCATCTATGACTGGGGCTACTGAAACTTTTTTGTCTCCTTGTATCATAATTCTTAGTGCTTCTGCAGCAAGCATATCTTTTCTTATTGTAACAGGTGTATATGTTAATATTTCTTCTAAATCCATATTGTATATATCTACCTTTTCAGACAACTTCCTTCTTAAGTCTCCATCTGTAAATATACCCACCAATTTATTATCTTCGTCTACAATATTGACCATTCCTAAACTAGTTCTACACATTTCTTCTAATGCTTTTTGAAAACTTGCACCAGTTTTTACTACTGCATTTTCTTTTCCTGTGCTCATTAAATCTCCTACTGTTGTTATTAAACTTTTTCCCAGAGAACCTGCTGGGTGGAATAGTGCAAAATCTTTTTTATTAAAAGCTTTTAATTTCGCACATAGTACAGCTATTGCATCTCCTAAAACTAATTCGGCAGTTGTACTAGATGTTGGTGCAAGTTTCATATAACATGCCTCTTCTATTGTTGGAAAAACAAATGCTATATCACTATTCTTTATCAAACTTGAATTTTTGTTTCCAGATACCCCTATAATTGTTGCTCCTATTTTTCTTATATTAGGCAATATTCTTATTACTTCTTCACTTTCCCCACTAAAACTAATTGCCAGAACAACATCTTGCTTTGAAATCATTCCTAAGTCTCCATGTTGAGCTTCTGATGGATGTAAGTAAAACGAAGGTGTTCCCAAACTTGCAAAAGTTGCAGACAATTTTGTTGCAATATGTCCTGGTTTTCCTATTCCTACAAATATTAATTTTCCTTTACAGTCTAATATTGTATTTACTATCTTAACAAATCGATCATCTATTTCATTTTTTACTTTTTCTAAAGCATCTATTTCAATATCAAAAACATTTTTAGCCTCATTTATGATATCTATTTTTTCCATAATATAGCCCCTTCTTTCTTAATATCTATTCCTCTTTTATTACATTTCTTACTTTTATAAGTTTTCTTAATAATTCTTCCATATTTTCTAATTTAACCATATTCGGTCCATCTGATAATGCATTATCTGGATCTGGATGTACTTCCATAAATAAGCCTTCTACTCCTACTGCTACTGCTGCTTTTGCCAAATATTCTACATATTCTCTATTTCCTCCTGTTGCATTTCCTTTTCCTCCAGGTTTTTGAACACTATGTGTTGCATCAAAAATTACAGGATACTGAAATTTTTTCATTTCTACTAAACCTGTCATATCCACAACTAAGTTATTATATCCAAAGCAAGATCCTCTTTCACATAACATAATATTTTTATTTCCACTATCTTCTAATTTTCCTATTACATTTTTCATATCCCATGGGGCTAAAAATTGTGCTTTTTTTACATTAATTATTTTTCCTGTTTTTGCTGCAGCTATAAGTAAATCTGTTTGTCTACATAAAAAAGCTGGTATTTGAACAATATCTACAACTTCTGCAACTTTTTCTGCTTGCCAAGGCTCGTGTATATCTGTTGCTATTTTTAACCCTAATTCATCCTTTACTTTTTGTAATATTTCCAAACCTTTTTCTATTCCTGGACCCCTATATGAATGTATAGAAGTTCTATTGGCTTTATCAAATGAAGCTTTAAAATAATAATTAATTTCTAACTTTTCTGTTATTTCTTTCATCTTTTTTGCTATCAACATAACATTTTCTTCACTTTCAATTACGCAAGGGCCTGCTATCAAAGTAAAATTTTTTGCATTCTTTATTTCTTCTAATTTTTCTTCCATATTTTTATCTCCTCTTCTTTTTCATTTTTTATACTATTCATAATGGTTTGTGCAAATTTAAAATCTTCTGGGTAATCTATATCTATAGCTTCAACATCGTCAATTTCTTGAAAATATGGTTTATTTCCTATTCTTCTACGATTTAATTTTGTAAATACTTCCTTTTTAAATATAAAAAATGCACTTGTTTCATAATATATTGGCTCAATATCTTGTGTTCTTGGTATATCTTCTAAACTATAATTTAATGTTTTTCCTTTATACCATACAAACGTTTTGATTTTTTTTACAGACATTGCTGAATCATAATCTTCATCTAATACTTTATCTAACGCATTTGAAATCGATTCAGATTTTATAAAAGGTGCTGTTACATGAGCAAGTACATATACATCTGCATCCACTTCTTTGATAAAACGCTCATATATTTCTTGTCCTTTTACTAAATCACCATCTAAATATGTATCTCTTTTCAAGAATCTCACACCTTGTGGCATATAATCCATTATTTCTTCATCACTACAATATACATATACTTCGTCTATTTTTTTTACTTTTAATAAGTTCTCCGTCATATATGTACATAATGGTTTTCCTGACAAATCTAAAATATTTTTATGTGGTAATCTTTGACTGTTTAATTTTATTGGTATAAGTGCTACTACTTTCATCCTTTTTCCTCCTTCAATAAATTTAAAATATACTCTACATATTCTCTATATGCACCATCTCCTCCATTTTTTGCTGTTACATATTTGGCTTTTTCTTTTACTTCTTGGACTGCATTATTGGGTGCAACTGATATGCCTACTTTTTCCATAACACATATATCTTGAATATCATCCCCCATATATGCAATTTGTTCAAAATCTATATCATGCTCATCACAAATGTTATTTAAAATCTCTTCTTTATTCTTTATTCCTGTGTATATTAAATCTATTTTCAAATCTTCTGCTCTTTTTTGAGTTGCATAACTACTATCACCTGAAATAATACCTGTTACAATTCCTTCCTTTTTTAGCAAATTTACCCCCATTCCATCTTGCATATTAAATATTTTCAGCTTTTCACCTTTTTCTGTATATATAACATGATTATTCGTCATACAACCATCTACATCAGTCAATACCATTTTTATGCTCATTTGATATAACCTCCAAAAATTTAGTTGGATTTTCAAATAATTTGATATTATCTTTTATCCATTTTTCATCTTTATCCCACCATTTGGTTGCTTCTATCTTTCTTATTGTTTCTTCATCAAACCTATATTTTATGATACGAGCTGGTACCCCCCCTACAACCGCATAGCTTGGAACATCTTTTGTTACCACAGCACCAGCTGCAATGATGGCTCCATTATTAATGGTTACTCCTTGTAAAATTTGTGCACCACTACCAATCCAAACATCATTTTTTATAATAGGTGGATTACTTACGCTATCCCAATTTCCTTCTTCAGGATATAAATATTTAGATATATAATTTTGCGTACTTACAAAATGAACTGGATGTTCAAACATTCCTATTTGAACATTATAACCTATTGAGCAATACTTTCCAATATTTCCTGAAATAATGATAGAATTTTTATTAACATATGTATGTTCTCCGATGATAACTCTTTTTCTAATGTCTACATTTTCTCCTATTCTACATTTTTTTAATTGGGCTCCTTTTTCTATATATGGTGAATCAATCTGACAATTTTTATATTTATTTTTATTTCTTAACAAATTTATATAATTTTTTAAACCTTTAGGAATATACAATTTCATTCTATATTTTCACTCCCTTTGCTACCCAGTCTACTATTTGACTAATTATAATTGATAAAATTAAAATACATCCAAAATTAATCATAATCTGCTTTAAATATTTCTTATAGGATATTTCCATAACGATAAACATTTTACAAAAATACACAATATTAATGATAATGAAAATTAATACCATTAATAATAATGCTATATATATACTATCAAATATGAATTTTCCTATAAAAAATGAAATGATAATTCCTATTGATTGTGCAATATATGTATACATTACATATTTTTGCTTTTTCAAGTTAATGGATATTCCTTGTACACTTGCTGTTAAAAATATAAAATATGTTTGAAATGCAACAATACGTAGCATATCTCCAGCAGGCTCCCAATCTTCACCTAAAAATATTCTTACTGCAATTTTTCCAAAAGATATTAGTAATATCATTGGAATGGCTCCCACTTTCATCATTTTTGTTATACTTCTGTATGTAAATTCTCCAATACCTTGTCCTTTATTCATCATTTCTGTACTTTCTTGGAAGAATACTCTTCCTACTGCATTTCCTAATAATGTTATTGGTATATTGAGAATTTTAAGTGTTATTGAATAATACCCTAATATAGTATTTCCAAAAAATGGTTTAATAATAAATGTAGGTAATTGGTTTTTTAGTACATTTATGATATTTGTTGGTAATTGATATTTTACAAAGTTAAGATTTTCTTTGAATATTTCTTTATATTCTCTTATATTGACATTAATAGACTTTTTGGGCATATATTTTTTCATATTCATCAATGTTAATATTTGTCCTGCAATCCAACCTATATAATAGCCATATTGTTTTAGCCCTATGATACCTAATATTATCCCTATAATTCCAAAAGATAAATTGTTTATAAGTGGGTTTTTCATTAATATATCATATTTTCCATTTCTATTTAACCAAGTATAACAAATTTGTACTTGTTGAAGCGTAAATATTGCTATTAGTGAATATATCATTAAAAACCATATGTTTAAATTTGTATCATTTTCTTTAAAAAATGTATATATGATTCCTATTATGATAGATATTATAAAAGAAAATAATAATATGATAGTAGTTAATATTTGGTAAATTTTCTCTCTTTTGTTCTCATCCTTTTCTACCATTATAGAATATGTTAGTCCTAAATCTGAAAAAGAATTAACAAATAAATATATAGCATTTAGAAATGCCCAAATTCCTAATATTTCTGCACCATATATTCTAGTAAATATTGGTACGGTTATAAATGAAATTATCTGTCCTACTAATGTTCCAGAAGATATTTTTGTTATATTTTTTAATCTATTAGAGTTTTTAAACCTTTCTATTGCATTCTTTAGCACATACTTTACTTCCTCTCTATTAAGTTTGTTAATTCCCCTTCAAATTTCATCGTTTTTTGTTTTAATACATCTAAAGTCTTTTCTATATTTTTTGTTATCTGATCATAGTTTGTTAATATGTCATTAAATAGTGAAACAAATTTTTCATAATACGCTTTATCTGTTAACGTAATGGAATATTTTTCCACGCCTAATATTTCCATTGCTCCCCTATTTTTATGTTCATAATAATCACTTAAATTTAGTGATATGACAGGTACTTTTTCTCCTACTGAAAAGATAATAGGGTGATGTTTCATCGTTATACATATTTTAGATTGCGATATGATTGTTCTAATAATATTAAAATCATAGTCATAAGAAACCATTTTTATTCTATCATCATTATATTTATTCATATAATCTTTCATGGTTTGCTCATCTGATGGAATCATTGGAATTAACAAAATATTATATTCTGTTTTTTCTAATATCGTTTTTATTATATTATTTAATTTTTTTAAGACCTCTTCTCTTTTTTCCTTTTTAAAAACTCCCCAATAATGCATATTAAATGCCACATAACCATTTTTTTTAAAATGATTGTCACAATTTGAATGTTGAAAAATTTTATTAATTATGTCTGTATTGTTTTCCTTTGAGCAAAACAATGCATCATCACATACCGCATAGATATTATCACCTTCTACTCCTATTTCTTTAAGGGCTTCTAAGGATGCTTTAGGATCTCTTACAGTTATCAGTTTTACTTTTTTAAAGGCTGTTTTTGCATATCTTTTATTAAAACTTGTATTCCATACACCTATAGTTTGTCCAGACATAACTACTGGAATATTATATATATGTGCAATTCTACATAACAAAATGCCATCCCACAACCTTGATAAAGTTTTTCCTGTTAAATAGCCTCCTCCTTCAAAATAAATCATTTTTGAGGTTCTAATATCATATAAAAGTGCACTTGCACTAGGTGATAACAAAAATGTAGGCCAACCTATTTTTACCAAATAGGCATTAAATTGTATCCAATATGATTTTATTAAAAATAAAATCTTTAATATATAGTTTATACTATTTTTAATAATTCCTTTATCCTTATTATAATTGCTAATATTATATAATGGAGATACTCCTTCTTTAAAGAATGCAAGTCTAGGTGCTTCTCCTACATTCATATGTTTATGTGTTTTTAATGTATATTCTATATTAGGTGTTAATATTTTAATCATAAAGTTAGGAAAACAATTTTTTAATCTTTGAATAACCACATTTAATTGTGCTTCGTCTCCAACATTTTGATATCCATATCCACCAACAACTAATATTTTATCCTGACTTTTTCTAATATTTTTTATTCTTTTTATTTTATATAATTTATTTTTAATTTTATCTATTTTCAATACTTTGTTTAAAATTTTATTCATTTTATTATATATTCTTTTGATTAATGTAATTTTTTTAGATGTTTTGATTAATTTTTTATTATACCCTTTTATTTTTATATTGTTATATTCTTGTATTGATTTTTTCCTCATGTATGTGTTTACTCTATGTGTAAATGAAATCTTATTGAAATCTTTCGCCTTTTTTGCATTTACTCTTTTTCTGGCATAATATTGTTTAAATTTAACTGTATCTTTTTGTGATTGAATAATTTCTTCCTTTGTAAGTGGTTCTACATACAAGTCATCATTATTTTTAAAAATTTCTCCTAATTCTTTATTTCTAATAATTACTATACTTTGTCCTAGTGGATCACTTGACCATTTTCCCCAAGCATCTTTTACTGAAATATCTGCTCGATATCCCCAAAAATCTGAACAAGCATTACAAACATTCATAGAGAAACTATAATTTCTCCATTGTTCTGTAAATTCTGATTCAAATCTGTTTATTTTATTTATTGTTTTATTTTCTGTAAAAAAATGATTGTTAAAATTATTAGCATCTTTTATATTATCTTTGTTTCTTAAATCAACTTTATAGTTTACATTTTTTTCAATATTTAATGATTCAGCTAAATAATCTGTAAACATCCCATTTACATTATGAGAACAAGCAAGTGCTATTGTATAAACCTTTTCCAAATGTGAATATTGTTTATTTTTACTAAGCAAATTACTGATACCTCTTATAACACAAGGTGTTCCAATTACCAATACCTTTTTATATTCGGATTTTTTTATTTCTTCTAATACTTTGTCAAAAGATATTGCACAATAAAATGAACGTCTATTATGATTTAATTCATCAATTGTTTTACTAATAACTGCTTCATAATGTTGTTCTCCTGTTTTTCCCTCAATCATTTTAGCATGTATGATGATATCTATTTTGTTATTCTTTAAAAGATATTCTGAAATATAGGTAGCTATCCCTCCTGAAGCACTTTTCTTTCTAGCGTTTTCATCTTTTACATATGCTAAATGATATCCGAGCATTTTTTATTCCAAATTCATTAAAATCTTCATATAAAGCAACTTTTTTGGATTCTTTTTTTAAGTTTTCGAATGTATTGGGACAAAATTTTGTACATATCCCACATTCAATACATTTTTCTTTATTAATAACAGGTCTTAAATAATTTTCTTCACATTTTTTCATTTCAATTGCATTAACAGGACATACTGTTTTACAAATCCCACAGCCTATACATAAATCATCCTTTATTGTTTTTTCTTTAACAGACTTTTGGTTCATTTTTTATCCTCCTTTAATTCATTTATTAGTTCATTTGTATTTTGGGGAATTATAAAACCATCTAAACCAAATTTTTCATTCACTCTATTTAAATATTGAAAATATTCTTCTGTTACCATATCTGATTTTTCCTTTGTGCAATTAAATAATAAATATGTTTTTATATTTTCATTAAAATACAATTTTGAAGCTAGTACACTTCCTGAAGAAATGGTTAAAAATACTTTATCAGAAAAATCATTATTCATTTGTATGATTTCCCATGGTATACCAATTGTCTTATTCGTTGCTATTCCATACTCTTTAAACCTATCTTTCTTATTTCTAGGATGTAGTTTTACTAATATATTTTCTTTACCGACTATATCTGCAATTTTTAACACTAATTCTAAATCATCCATTTTTTTGCCATCACAAAAAAACGATTCTTCAAAAAATATGTATTTTTTAGTATATTCATTTAAAGTATGTTCATAATGAAATGTTTTGTTTAATATGTTAACCAGTTTATCATTCTTTTTATTAAGATTTTCTATTTTTTCTAATGCATATTTATGCTCAAATAATACTAAATCTGGATTATAAAAATAATATTTACTAATCCTATTTTCTAATCTTTCTCTATTTGTAAAATAACTTAGATATTTATTAAATTTATTAATAATAAGATGTGAAAAATCATATAAATAGCTACAAAAGCCTTCTTCATATCTTTGGCATATGATATCTTTATTCATTGAATATAATTTATTATATACACAATATGTAAATACATCATAATTAAAAAACATTAATACATCATAATTTTCATAATCTTCTTTTTCTATAAATTCATTTAAAGTTTCTTTCCAATTGATTAATTTTATGTATTTTTCTATTTTATTCGTTTTATAGCATATATGATTAATGTTTGCAGTTTGTACTTGACGAAATAAATCTAATTCTTTTAGATTTGATGCAATTTTATCATAATCTGTTGATATATCTGTTATTATAATATCAACCTCTCTATTTTGTAATGTTGTATTTTTTAAATTAATTGCTGTAATAATTTGAAAATATGTATTTGCAATGATTAAAACCTTTTTCAATGTATATTCCTCCAAAATTATATATCAAATATTGACTGATATGGTAAGACTTCATGCATTCCTAATATTGCTATTTGTCTATATGTAACATATGCATATATTAAGCAAATTGCACAATTTATTCCAAATTTTAACACTTTATTTTTTTCATACTTAGTAATATATGGTATATATATTATTTGTAAAAATTGTGGCACTAATATGAGTCTTCTTGTCATTGGTACAATTGCACTACATATGGCTATTAATGTAGTTATAAGTTGAATTTTTATATACATATTATATAGTTTATCATCTTTGTTACGGTAATAATAATATAATTGAACTATCATAATAATTAAATTTATCACAAGCAATGAAGTTTGCATTGTTATATTAGAATCATTATCATTATAATACCAATAATAATCTGTAAATGATATAACATATTCAAAAGTTCTATCTAAAATTGGCAATCCAACACATGTGGCTAATATTAAACCAATTGTTAATTTTCTTGACAATTTTATATTATAAATAAAATACAAAGGATATAATAATAACACACTTGTATGTAAAGTAGATGCAATTAAAATCCATATGGTGTATGGCACTATTTTTTGTGTTTTTACATATTTAAAAGCATATAAAGCTATTGCCAATGCCACAAAATTTCTCATCAAGTTTAATCCTGCAAAATAGTGTCCCCCACTGAAAGAGTTCTTTATGAACTTTTTATATCTATCAAACTTAAAGGAAAGCCTTTATTTATAAGGCCTTATCACACATAAACTACCAATTCAAAAAATATCGTCCTAGAATTCAATTTAGGACGATTTTAAAGTTAATTATGTAAAAATTCTTTGTTATTTTTTATATAATTTTTAATGCTTGTATAAATGTCATTATATTTAAAAACAATTTCAATTTTATTTTTATCATATACAATTATTTTATCTATCATTCTAAATAAAATATCTCTATCTAATTCTTTAATAGGATTAGCATTTGAAAATAAATCTATCATTTTTGTATTACTATCTGGAATATTTTCATATTCTTCTATTTCATTATTAATAATGTTAAGAGTATCTCTTAATTCTTCAATTTTAGAATTATAATTTCTTGTATAATTTTTATAATCTTCAAAAGTAATTATTTCTTCTTTCCAGTCTGTATATAACGCTTGTTTAAATTTCATCTTTTCTGCTATATCTTTTTCTATTTCATTTTTTCTATTATTTAATACTTCTATTTTAATAGAATCTTTTTTATTAATATTTATCTCCTCCAAATTATATTTCATATTTTGAACTAATTTTATTTGTTTATTTATTGTTTTAATAACAACATCTTTAATTTTTCTTTCACAAATAGTATGAGGAGTACAAAATGTTTTATTCAATCTGTAATTACCACATTGATAAAAATTATAAATATCTCCATTTTTTCTTTTTCTCGTACAAAACGAAAAACCTCTATGACAATCTGAACATTCAAGAAATCCAGAAAATAATGCATATTCATAATTATTTTTTACTGCAATTATTTTTGAATAATATTTTTCTTGTATCCAATCAAATTGTTCTTTGCTTACTATTGCTTCGTGAGTATTTTCTACCTTAATCCATTTATCTTTTGAAACACCTATATGTTTATTAATTTTATAACTTACCTTATTGCTTTTGTTTTGAACTGTTGTACCAACATATACTTCATTTCTTAATATATTTGTAACTGAACTTATTTTCCAAGATAAATCATCTATATTATCTTCATTAACATTATAGGTTTTATATCCCATTCCTTTTTTCTTTTTATATTGAGATGGTAATAAAATTTTTCTTTCATTTAGATATTGTGCAATTTTATTTGCTCCATTACCATTCATTGCTAATTCAAAAATAAGTCTTACTACTTTTGCCGCTTCTTCATCTATAACTAAATGATGCTTATTATTTTCATCTCTTTTATAACCAAATGGAACACCCGAAGAAATATATTCTCCTCTTTTTTGTTTCATTGTATAAACTGATTTTACTTTTCTTGAAATGTCTCTTGAATATTCATCATTTATTAAATTTTTAAAATTAACTAACATACTGCTAGATGATTCTGGATTTTGATAACTATCTATTTTATCTATAATAGAAATAAATCTTATATTCATTGTTAGAAAAGTTGTTTCTAAAAATTTTCCAACTTCAATATAATTTCTACCGAACCTTGATAAATCCTTAACTATAATAGTATTTATTCTTTTATTTTGAATATCCTCTAACATTCTTTGAAAAGAAGGTCTATTGAAATTTGTTCCAGTATATCCATCATCTGCATATTCATCAATTAAAACAAGATCTTCACTACTATCAATATAATTCTTAATAACTTTTCTTTGACTATCGATACTATTACTTTCTGATTCCTTTTTAAATTTATCTTCTTGTGATAATCTTAAATACATTCCTACTTTAAATAATTCATCTTCGCAATTTTTATATCTAACTCCTGACATTTACTTTCACCTCCATAATAATTTACTTTATTTTTTCATTAATTACGATTTTGCGATTTTTATTTTTGTAGACATTAAAATAGCAGAACTTTTGCTCTGCTATGTACTTTATTTTTTTATTTGCTTAATTAACTTCATTATATTTTTATATTCATCTTTATACTTAAATATAATTTCTACTTTATTATTACCATACGAATAAATCTTATCTATCATATCATCAATTAATTCTTTATTAACTTCTTTAATATCTTTATATTTTTCTATTTTTTTAAATAAAGATTTTTTATCTTCTAAATTATTTTCTTCACTTAATTTGTCCGAATATTTTTTATATCGTTCAGTTAAGATATTAATTGTATTTTCATTGCTTTTGACAAAATTAAGATAATCTTCTTTTGAAATTATTCCTAATTTCCAATCTTCATAAAATTTTTGTTTTATTTTTCTTTTCTCATTCAATTTTCTTTCTATATTATCTAATGTCGTTTTCGTATTTGAACTATTTCTTTTTTCAATTATTTCATCTATTAAAGTATCTACTTTTAAATATAATTTTATTTGATGCTTAATTGCTTTTAAAACTATTTTATCTAAATCTTCACTTTTAATTTTATTTTCTATACAATCATCTTTACAAATTCTATATCTAGTAGAACAATAATATGTGTAATTTAAAATATTAGGATTGCTTTTTCTTCTACCTGTATATTTTCTCAACATAAATCTACCACATTCTTTACAGTATAAATGTCCTGCATAATAATTTACTTGCATTCTTTTATTACTTGGATATGTTTTATTATCTATTATTTTTTGAACTTTATTAAAATCTTCTCTACTAATTATTGCTTCGTGAGTATTTTCAACGATAACCCATTCTTCTTTTTGAGTTCTTACTGCTTTATGGTTTTTATGACTTAATACTCTTTGTTTGCATTGTATTTGATCCCCACAGTAAACTTGATTAGTTAATATTCTTTTGACAGCAATTATTGTCCATCTTTTTTCATTAATATTATCATCAGTACAAGTTGGACTCCTATATTTAATATTTTGAACTTCACATTTATATCTAGAAGGACATAAATAATTATTATCATTTAAGTAGTTTGAAATTGTACCATATCCATTATTTTCTAAAAACATTTTAAATATCAACCTAATCACTTTTGCCGCTTCTTCATCAATTAAAAATCTATATTTATCATTAGGATTTTTAACATATCCATAAGGAGCGTGTCCCTGCATAAAATCTCCTTTTTTTACTCTTGCCATTTTTGCACTTCTAATTTTTCTTGAAATATCTCTACAATATTCTTCATTTATCATATTTTTAAAAGGAAATATCATACTATTTAATGACTCTGGATTTTTAAAATTATCTATCTTATCACTTATAGCAATAAATCTAGTTTTATATGTTGGAAATACTTGTTCAATGAAATTTCCAACTTCAATATAATTTCTACCAAATCTTGATAAATCCTTAACTATAATAGTATTTATTTTTTTATTTTCTAAATCTTCTAACATTCTCTGGAAAGATGGTCTTTTAAAATCTGTGCCAGTAAATCCGTCATCTATATAATAATCAAACAATTCTATATCTTTTTCATTTTTTAAATAGAAATCAATGATTTCTCTCTGACTTATAATTGAATTACTTTCTTCTTTATCTCCATCTTCTTGACTTAATCTAATATATGCTGCCCCGATAAATTGACTATTTTTTTGTGAATTAGAATTATATCTTGCTCTTCCCATAACTATCCCTCCAAATCTTTCTTCATTATTAAATCATATACATCTTGATCTAAGTATTTAATTTCAATAGTTTTATCTACCTTTATATAAATTGTTTCAACTAAATCATTTATTATTGTTTCAGTAAGTGTTTTAAAATTACGATACCCTTTAAATTTTTTAATAAATTCTCTTATTGTTCTTTCTTCGTTTGTTAAAATAAATTCTTTATCTTTTAAATTATTAAGTTCCTTGTTCAATTCTGTTATTTGTTCTTCATAATTTTTGGAATAAAAATCATAATCATCTTTTGTTATTAAATTCTTTTTTAAATCATATAAGATATTTCTACTTAATTTTATAATTTCGTCTAATTTACAAGATTTTTTACTCATTTCTTCTCTAACTTTTTTTAGTTCTTCATCATCATTTAATTTATACAATTTTTGATTTTCAAAATTAACTAATTTTTCTATATCTTCATTTATTTTAGATGATACCAAATTAACTAATTCATCATTTTTTATTTGATGACTTGGACAAAGTTTTTTTGACATTCGACGATATGTTATACATTGATAAGTTATGCATATACCGTTTTTTAAAATAGCACAAGAATTCTTTACCATTGTTTTTTTGCAATCATAACATTTTAAATGTCCCTTAAATATTGTAGGAAAACTATTTTTCTTAGTACCTTTTGCAGTTGCTCTGCTTTGAAGGGCTAAATTTGCTTTTTCAAAAGTATCTTTATCTATTATTGCTTCGTGAGCATTTTTTGAAATAATCCAATCTTCTTTTGGAACAGGTACACTTACTTTAACTTTATTACTTAAAGTCCTAGTTTTACCTTGCATTAAATCTCCACAATAAACTCTATTTTTTAAAATTGTATTTATTTTACTTGATGACCAATAATATTCTTCACTTGGTTCTTTTCCCTTTAATTTCAAAATATGAACATAAGGACTATCTATTTTTTGTTCATTTAATTTAGCAGCAATTTTTGAAGTGCTTTCTCCTGATATACATAAGTCAAAAATCATTCTTAAAATATCTACTACTTCCTCATCTATTACATATTTTTTATCATTAACAATATATCCATAAGGAGCATTACCTCCTGTTTTTTCTCCATTTAATCTTTTTACTTCCATTACTTTTTTTATTTTTCTTGAAATATCTCTGCAATATTCATCATTAATTAGGTTTTTAAATGGAACTATTACATTGTTTACTGACTCTGGATTTTTAACATTATCTACATTGTCTGTTATAGCAATAAATCTTATATTCATTGTTGGGAAAATATAATCTAAATATCTTCCAACTTCAATATAATTTCTACCAAATCTTGATAAATCCTTAACAATAATACAATCAATCTTTCTATCATTCATATCCTTTATTAGTTTTTGAAATCCTGGTCTATCAAAATTAGTTCCAGTTTTTCCGTCATCTGCATAATATTCATAAATTGATATGTCATCTTGTTCATCTATATATTGTTTTATTAGTTCTCTTTGATTCTTTATGGAATTACTTTCTTCAAATTTATTTCCATCTTCTCTTGAAAGTCTAATATAAGCACCTGCTTTATAAATGTGATTACTCATTTTCTACCTCCTTCTTTGTTAATTTAATTAATTTTTTATATAAATCATCATATTTAAAAACAATATTAAGCACTTGATTTTCATAAACATAAATAACTTCTATTAATTCTTCAATTATTTCTCTATCTAATTCATTTACATTTTGATATTTTTTAAATTTAGATATATATTCATCTAGTAAATCATCTCTCACACCTTTAATTTTGTTTTCATATTCTGTAATTTCCTTATTTATTGCATTAATTTTATTAGAATATTCTTCTACAAACATAAAATAATCATTTTGAGATAATATTTCTTTCTTCCAATCAAGGTATGCTTCTTTTTTTAATACATCTAAATTACTTAATTCTTCTTTTAATTTATTTATTTTATTTTGATATTCTGCCTTAATATCATCATTATTATTTTCTTTATAAATTTCTGATAATAATTCTTCTTTATCTAACACTAGTTCTATTTGCTTTTGAATTATTTTCAAAACAACTTGTTCCAATTCTTCCAACTTAAAACTATGTCTTGTACATAAATCGTGTGATTTTCTAGTATAAGTTGAACAATAATAATTAACAGACCTTGTACCATCTTTTCTTAATGTTCCACTAACATTTCTTGTCATTGCTGCTTTACAATCTCCACATTTTATTTTTCCTGCAAATATAGATACTGTTCCATCACTATTACACCTAAAACCTCTGTTATCTAAATATGCTTGTACTTTATTAAAATCTTTTTCACTAACCAATGCCTTGTGAGTGTCTTTTACTATAATTAAATCTTCTTTTTGATTTTTTACTCTCTTGTGAATTTTATAACTAATATTCCTATATTTACATTGAACCATTTCTCCAAGATATACTCTATTTCTTAAAATTGTCGACACATTACTATCTGACCACACTGATTTTTTGCCATTACTTCTAAAATAACAGTTTAATTTTTGAACATCTTTTTTATATCTTCCTGGACTTGGTATGTCTTCTTTATTTAAAGTTTTAGCAATCGTTGTTGTACCTATTCCTTTAACTGCAAGTGCAAATATTCTTTTTACTACTTTTGCTGCTTCTTCATCAACTTCCAATTTGTGCTTATCTTCTGAACTTTTAATATAGCCATAGGGTGCAAAACTTGCCATATATTCTCCATTTCGCTTTCTTGTATTTAGTGCATATTTAACTTTTTGAGAAATATCTCTACAATATTCATCATTCATCAAGTTTTTAAATGGAACTATTATACTATTTATCGATTCTGGATTTTGATAACTATCTATACAATCATTTATTGAAATAAACCTTATATTATTTATAGGAAATATTTGCTCTAAATAATTACCTACTTCAATATAATTTCTACCGAACCTTGATAAATCTTTAACAATAATTGTATTTATAATTCCAGCCTCAACATCTTTTATCATTCTAATGAAATCAGGTCTATTGAAGTTTGTTCCAGACCAACCATCATCTATATAATAATCATAAATTTTCAAGTCTTTTTCTTCTGCAATATAATTATTTATAAGTTCTCTTTGATTTACTACGGAATTACTTTCTTCTTTATCCCCATCTTCTTGACTCAATCTAATATAAATTCCAACATTCCAATTATTCATATTTTATCTACCTTCCTTTCATTACGAAGATGATGATACATTAATAAATCAAATCATTCCAATGTGCGATTATAAAATTCGCATATTTGTTATTTATAGATAATATGCTTCATTGCATTTAACACACATTCATCTGCATTAATGTTATTTTCAGAAAATGATAATTTAACAATGAATTCATCAATTTTATAACAATATGGGTTTTTAGAATCAATTAAAAACTGTTTTATTCTATCTTCACTCGATAATTCCTCATTTATTGTAATATCATCAATATTATCTATTTCATCTAAATCAATATTATTTATATCTGTATATTTACAATCATTTATTTTTCTTTCTATTGAATTTAATGATTTCATAGTTTCCTCCTTTAAAGATTTTTATTCTTTCACATTCAAGTTCAAATTCATCTTCCTTATAATTCCATATATTCGATCTCATAACTAAATCATAAACTTTATTTTTTGCTTCTTTTTTATTTTTTGCTTTCAATATCATACTTTCTTTTTTGCCATCATAAACTATGCTAACTAAATAATCATATTCTTTATTTCTCATTCTCAAATTCCTCCATATTTTTATTACTCGCTAAAACACAAGATGAATATAAAAAAAGCACTACTAATGAAAGTAATGCTATACATATAATCTCTATCATTTTCTGTTCCTCCTAAAATCAAATGTTTTTTCTAATGCTCTATCTATCTTCTTAATAGTTTTACCATTAACCCTGCCTATAAAATCTTTTTTTATTCTTCTTTTATCTAATACCCTAGTTTGTTCAAGCAATATTACCGAATCATATTTTAATTTACCAAACTTTTTAATATTTATATGAGATGGTAAATTAGGTTTGTTATTTATTTTTTTAGTAAGTGGTGCAACTAATACTGTTGGATTTCTTAAATTTCCTCTATAATTTTGAATAACTATGACTGGTCTTGTCCCACCTTGTTCACTTCCTATTTTAGGTTCTAAATTAGCATAAAAGATTGATCCTTTTAAATATTTCAAATTAATCTCCTTTCCTAATGTAACTGGTCAAGATTTATTCTTGACCAGATATAATTAACTTTATTTTCTGTTAATATTTTTCCTCGAACCCCTTAACAACGGGAAATCATCAAACGATTGAACGCTACTTCAATTCCACGAGAATTTCACTCTCTTGTGGTTCTCACAAGACTGCCCCCATTGCTTGAATCTGTGGCTAGGCAGGAGTATCATTATTACTATTATTAGTTATCGCATATTAGGAGCAACCTAATTTTATAATCAAATATTTATCGTCAAGCGTACTTATTAATGTGCTTATAATAATAGGAATGTATTTGATGAATGTATATTTAATTTTCAAAGAACATATCCTGCATATCCAAATAAAAGGAAACAGGAGAAAGAATAATATTTACCCTTTCACTTGTTTCCTCACTTAAATGCAAAATAGCATACTAATTTTTATAATTTTTTAAAATTTCTTTTAATTTTGCTTTTGCTCGTTCTAATGCAATATGTATCACTTGATGTGAAGTGCCTTCTTCTGCTGCTATTTCATATTCATTTTTATCTTCAAAAAAGTATTTAATAATTCTTCTTTTTTGAATATCAGATAGTTTTTCTATTGCTTTTCTAACATCTTCAAAAGTTGATTTTCTAATGATTTCATCTTCCAAACTTTCAGTTGCAAATTTTGCTCTTTTAACTAATGAATCTTCATAAACTTCTGATTGTTCAATATGCCTCTCATCTTTATTCATTTGTGATTTATCTTCTAATTCAAATCCGTCAAAAGCCAAAAATACTTTTTCATTTACTTCTACTACTCTTTTAGTATTGGTATTATCTTTAAATATTACAAAATATTGATTATTTGTTTTGATTAATGTGTAAGGATTATCCTTACTTTTTCTTCTTTTAGGTCTTTCCAATTTAATTCCTCCGTTCAACTTAAATTTTTTTAATTGAACGGTTTGTGGAGGTCCTCTACACCTAAAATTCAACAAATTTCGACAAATAAAAAAGTCGGTAGTAAAAACATTTCTATTTTTACTACCGACAAGTGTATTGCAGACAATATAATATTTTAAATTTCTAATTTTTGGGGAATAATCCCCCCAAGCACTTATAATGCCAATTATTTTTACAAATAAAATAAATTTATATTTTTCTTTTCTCATAAGGCAAAAATCCCCCTTATGTAGAACTAATGTCATTAAGAGCCATTACAGATGATGTTTGATCATCTTTTGTATCTCCTAATTAATTAAATATAAATTCCTTTTTATTCTTTAAATATTGACTATTATTTTTTTACTCAACATATCACAACAGCATTTATTTAAAGACATTGCGCTACTGCGACATATTATATACTTTATTTGTTAAAATTTCATCATTTTTGCCAAATTTTGTAATTTAAAAAGCAAAAAAAAAAGAAATATGTCAAATTACGACATTTTTCTTCTTTTAAAATTTATTTTATTTACTATGTTCATAAACAAATTCACACAATATTTAAAATTATCAGTTTTATAGAAAATTAGCACAATTAAAAATATAGGAACCAAAATAGCAATTATAGAATTAATAATTAATTCTATCCATAGATTAGAAACAATAAATAGCTTACTAATAAAATAAGAACTTGACATTATTATAGCAAAAACCAAAATATAAAATAATGTTTCTTTTATATAGTTCCAATATGTTCTTTCAAATAATTTTTTATAGACATATCTAGGATAACTATAACACCAAAGCACCATTCCACTAATAATTGTTCCTAAAAATACACCTTCTAACCCAATAAACTTCAATAATATAATTGATATCATAATATTTAATACTGATTCTATAACAGGAACAAATCTATCCTCATACCATATACCTGCTGCATCTTTAAAAACATTATAAGCATTTCTTTGCATTTTTTGAAAATAATTTATTACAAGTACAATAGTAACTTGCATTCCCAATAAGTATTCACTTCCAATCCATAATTTTATAAATGGACTAATTATCAACAAAATACATACACTAGAAAAACAAGAAATAACAAAGTTTATAAATCTTATTTTATCAAAAACATTGTACTTAACATTTACATTTTTTTCTTCAGTCAATAAATTACCCACACTTGGTGTAATTGCAATTAGCATCTGCCTAAATAAATTATTTACAGCAGTAATTATCATATTATAACTTGAATATATACCAACAGTCACTACTCCTAAATAACTAGATATAATTATATTATCAGTACCATTTACAATACTATTACCAATTTTATGGAAAAAAAGTGCCTTAACTTTCTTAAATATATCATTTCTTGTAGTTATATCTAATTTTTGATAATTTTTATCTTTTATAAATGGAAATAATTTATTTGCAAGAATTGCCCCAATAATATTTTCTATTATTTGGCATATTATTTTTATTAATAAGTATAAATAATAGTTCTTAGTTATGTATAAGAAACTTAACTGTAATATATTTAATATTATTATGTATATAATATGTATAATATCAACCAAATATCCTCGTTGATACGCTTGAATTATATTCTTTTTATAAGATAAAATATAAGAACTTGATGTACTAAATAAGAACATTATATAAACAATATAAATATTTACATCAGCTTCTACTGTACCTACAATATTATTTAAAAATGGAATTACAATCAATCCACATACAAAAACAAGTAAGGATATTATTGTATAAGTTTTTTTATAAAAATTCATTAACATTACAATTTTTTTCTTATCATTTGATGCTATCGGCTTATATAAATTAAAAACGATTGCACTCCCAATACCAAGTTCAAAAAAACTTAACATTGTTAAAATATTCGTAAATAAACCATTTAATCCCAAATATTCTGCACCAAGTATTCTTATAAATATTGCTTGTGCAACGAAGTTACAAATTATTGAAACAAAATTTGCTATTAACGACATAAATGAATTTCTAACAGAACTTTTAGCACGCACATTACTACCCCCTTATTTTATTAAAACAATTTTTTATACTTTTATTCAATTTGAATAACACATAATATATTTTTAGTTTAAATACTATTAGATATGAACATATTTCCCTATTTTTTATCCAATTATATACCTTATTTATTTCAGTTTTCTTTGGATTTGTTCCATTTATATAGTATTTCAATGTTAAACTTATTTGTGCATTTATCCAATTTTTTGTTACTTTATTAGAATATTTATTTTTTATAATCTTAAATACTTTATATTTTTCTTCTAAATTATCTATTAAAAATTCTGGTGATATATTATTAGTAATATTTTTATCGTGAATTCTATATACTCCAATTACATTTTCATAAAATTTAACATTTCCAGTATTCAACAACCCCCTCATATATATAGAAGCATCATTAACCATATCTACATCATTGAATTTAGCATTTTCTAGCGAATTTTTCCTAAATATAGCAGAAAAGGTGCTATTAGGTTTATCATAATATATCATAAATTTTTTTAAGTATTCATAACAAGAAATATTATCTACTATATTTAAGGATTTAAATGAATATAAGTTTTCTTTTTCATACTTCACAAACGAATTTGAGCAAAGAATATCAATATTTGAATCTTCAAAAAATGATACTGCATTTTCAAAATAATTATCATCTATATAATAATCATCATCATCCATAAAGATTATATAATCTCCTTTGGATTCATTATATCCAAATTTTCTACTAAACCCTGCTCCACTATTATTTTTATTTGTAAAAAATAAAACTCTATGATCTTTTATGTTTTCTAAAATATAGTCCTTAGTATTATCAGTTGAACCATCATCTACAATAAGAATCTCAAAATTTTGATAAGTTTGTGTTAATATACTATTTACACACTCAAAAAGTTTTTCTTTTCTATTATATGTTGGAATAATTATACTAATCATTTTATCTTTATCTATTTTATGTTTGCCTGTATCGTTAATATTTTTATTGCAATCGTGAGCAATCAAATTATATACTGCATTTTCAGTTAATAAACTTTGAGATCGTAATTCATCAAAAAGTTTAGCATTTTCTGTCGAAAAATATTTATACAATAATTCTTTCATTTAATATTCTATTCCTTTCGTATAATTATAAAACATTTCTTCAAAATGATATAATTCAATTATTAGAACTTTTATTCAAAAGCAAATCTAATTCATAAAAATGTTTTTCTGCTTCTTTTTTTAATTCTATATTATCTAATTTATATTTTAAATCTTCATCAGTTAGTTTTTCTACATTAAACTTTGACATTTCTCTTACATCAAATATTTTTCCTTTATATTTCATATCTTTCAAAACATTTATTGTTTTATCGCTGTATGCTATCGGTATTATAGTCTTATTATATAAAATGCCTAAAATATTAGCGTGAAATCTAGTACCCACTATAATTGAACTACTTGCAATGATTGATACCGCTTCGTTTATATTACCATCATAAAAATATTTTTCAATATTACAGTCTTTTATTTGTTCTAGTATTTTGTTTATAGCAATTTCATCACCTTGCTCTTTACAAAATGACATTAATACTATCTTATACTTCTTTTTATTAAACATATTAATCAATTCAATAATCTTTTTTTCATATTCTTTTGCAAAATCAATTCCTAATTCTTTTTCCTTAAATTCAGCATCTATTACAGAAATAACAACAGTTTTATCGTTTCTTACATTTATATATTCGTTTTGATACGACAGAACGATATCCGTAGAATATCTAACATTTTTTAAATCTTTAAAAAAATAATATGATTTAGAATCTCTAAAACTTACGTCCTTAGCATATTTAAAAAGATTAGTACATTGATTAATATATTTCTCAGTTTTATGTGGTCCAAAATTCGAACCTAAAATAAATAATGGAGATTTATATTTTGGGAAAAGGGTTCCTTTGCCTTCAATGAACATACTTCCACCAATTATTATTGATGCATCACAATTTTTTGCAATAATATAGTCATAATTAATTTTTTTATTACTAAAATAATTTAACAACTTATTTAAAACTTTTGTAAAAATATTTTTTTTATAATATTTTAAATTTTTATTTTTTAAGTATGAAGCGTCACTAGAAATCAGAAAATCAGTAGATTTATATCTGTTTGCGAGTATATCAATAAATAAATCATCACCTAAATTTTTTTTTATATATGCTTTCAAAAATACTTTCATTTACTACCTCTTAATTCTTAAACATTTACTTATTATCTTTAATAATATCATTCTTTTGTTTTTTAATAAGAATGCTATTATACCATATTTACCTAACCTAGAATACTTTATTTTTTTTAAACAATGCCAATAATAATCTCTATATATATATTTATCTAGTTCTTCAATTTTACTATCTTTTAAAGAAATATAATCAATTATATGCGAATTTGTTTCTTTTATAGTACGAATTTCAATTTCATCTCTATTTTTTTCTTCAATTTTCCAAATAAATTCACATACATCTATAATATTAGATAATTTGTACAATATCTTTTCTCTATTAGTGGAATAATTAATTCCATTCTGATTAACACTATAATTATAAAATGGCTTTTGTAAAACATATATATAATTTATTTTTTTATAAAGTTCATAATTGTATTTATAATCTTCAGCCATAATTAGATTTTCGTCAAATTTACATTTTTTAGCAATATGACTAGATATTAGTTGTCCCCAAACTTGATTGTAATTATATGTTTTAAAAAAAACTTTCCAAAATAATGAATCAATATTTTCTTTTTTTTCTTTATATGAAATAACATTCACTTTTTTGGGAGAATATATCATTTTATATGCGCATTTTACAATATCAACTTTTTCCTGAATAGCAATAGTAATCATATCATTAATTGCAGATTCGTCAATCCAATCATCAGCATCAACGAACATTATCCAATCTCCTTTGGCTTCACTTAAACCAATATTTCTTGCTAAACTCACACCTTTTTTTTCCGTATTAATCAATTTAATTCTTTCATCATTTTCCATTAATTCACTAGTAATCTTTGTACTATTATCCGTTGAACCATTATTTATAACAAGAATTTCAATATTTTTATATGTTTGATTCATTATAGATTTCAAGCATTTTACTATTGTTTTTTCACTATTATATATAGGAATAATTACGCTAACCATTTGCATTAATTTTCACATCCTTATCACTAGAAAAAATAATTAAAAACAGATACATTATTGCAAAAAAATCAAGCATTAAATAACTTAGAGCAAATAAACACGCCAAAATACTGCCCCATAATATTGTTTTTAAATAAATAGATTTAAGATTTCCTATTTTGTATTTATCAGTAGTTTTATTATTAAATAACTTTTTTATAGATATTAACAAACTTATGTATATAAGTGTTCCAATTGCTCCCCAAGATAATATTAAGTCAAGGTATGTATTATGTGCTACAATATTTGTATAGAAGGCATCATTCAAATTTGTTCCTGCATTTAATACTAAAGCATAACTAGTACTTCTACCGAATATTAATGTAATTGGATCATTAAATGCTGTTTCAAAATAATATTTTTGTATTACATCTCTACCAGTAAGAAAACTCGTTGTATCTGTTCTATATGTATACTTGCTTATTATTGTACTAACAAATGACGTTTGTACTAATACACTTATAATAACTGGTAAACTCAACAAAATAATCAAATATCTAAACATTCTTTTTTTATTTTTTATATTTAAAATGCTATATAAAGCAAAAGCAAAAAATTCTAAGATTGATATTATTATGAACATTTTAGAAACAGCCAATACTCCAACAATGAAAGTTATAATTGCAGTTTTAGTTATACCTCTTTTTTCATACATTGAAGCAGTCATTATAAGCAATGCGTCTACTGAATAATAGTTTGAATCTCTCAATAGTCCTTTATATCTAAATGATGTAGGTATACTAGTTCCCCATCGAGATACAGGAAGCATATATCCTGATAATGCTGATACAACAAAACCTACAAAAAAGTATTTTAATATTTTATTTTTATCAATAAATTCTACTTTATTAATCATCAATAAAACAAATATATATGATCCAAACATTGTAATCAAATTCAAACTTCCACTATTCATTCCAATATTTATAAAAGTTAAAATTATTTCCATAGCCATAATAATTATCAATAGACTAAAAGTCTTTTTTTCAAGTTTAGCCTTATCAATCATCAATAACTTTATAATAAAAATAATAAATGTAATATTAAAAATATATTGAAACCCTATATCATCATATAAACTTGAACAAGTATGATTAAATAATGTTATAGGAATATACTCATCTTTCTTTGCTGTAAATATAATAATCAAATGGATAAATAAACATATATATTGTAAAAAAGAAAATGCTGGTATGTAATATTTTGTTAAGCAATTAATAAACACTATACTACATAATATTAATAATTTCTTATCTAATTTTTTCATATCATTCTCCTTTTCTATTTAAAAATTTTATTAAATCTACATATTTATTATTATACCAAGTATCATCAATCATATATGAATCTTTCTTGAATTCCTTTACATAAATAAAATCTTTATCAAGTTTATTTTCTTGATTAGCAACGAAACAAATCTTTTTAGCACTCGTTTTAATCCTTGAAAAATCTTTTAAATTATCAAAAGTACACAAATTTTGATCATCAAACTTTAATATTAAATTATCCCAATTTACTCTTTTGCATCTTCTATTCCATTTTTCTTTTGCTTCCTTCTCATTTGCATAATGTAAAAAATGAATTTCAATATCATCTAATAATCCAATAGGATAAGAGCCAAATCTTTCATCTTTATATTTTAAATAGTCTTTATATTTGGAATTATTACAATCAATAAACTTTAAATCACATTCTAAAAAATAATATTTCAAATTGTTTATTAATTTTATATAATCGTCTGGCATAATAAATAAACCCACAGTAGGTGTCTTATATGGTAAATTAAAATTCCTATATACCCACCCTGCATAGCAATTATTAGAAATTATAGAAAAATTATTCTTTATTTATTTTTTACATCTTTTTTCTTTTATTTTTTTTGTTTCTATTTTTTCAATCAACTTAAATCGTGTCTTGCTTAAAAAAATAGGCAATCTTATTTTGTTCATTTGTTGAATAAAACTTTTTTTATATTCTTCTTCTAATTTTTTTGCTTGGACTTCTATATCATAATCATCAATTATTTTATTTGATAATTTCACACACCTTTTATACCTATTTTCTTCAATAATATTACTCCATTCTTTTGTATCGTTTATAGGAAGAAAAATTACATTTTCATTTATTTTCACTTCATTTGTGATTGCGTTAGAAAATATACACGGTAAACCATTTGCTTGCGCTTCGATTCCAACAACTGGAAGTCCCTCAAAAAAAGATGGAAGTACAAAAATATCAAAAGCATTATAATAGTCACAGGTATTGTTAATGTTTTTTATAAAAATTATGTTATCATAAACATTTTTTTGTTTTGCATTATTAATTATTTCATCATATAAATGTCCATCGCCAATTAACATCATTTTATATTTATTTGGATACCTAATATTGAGTTTTTCTAATAATTCAATTAAGAATCTATGATTTTTTTGTTCGCTGAACCTCCCTATATGTCCTATAATAACTTCATCATTAACATTGTATTTTTTTCTAATTTCTTTTCTTTTTTTCTCATTAAATTTATACTTTTTTAGTTCTATTGCATTATTTACTAAAACATATTTTTTTTGTTTATACAAAAATTTTCCTGCAAGATTTGAGCACGAAAATTTCTTATTAGATAATAAAAGACCTATTTTTCCTAATAACATATTTCTGATTGCTCTAATCTTTTTTTCAGCATATTTAGTAGCGTGACTATGTATGATCCTAACTTTGACATTATATTTTTTGGCAGCAAAAAAATATAAAAAACTAATATTTAACAAATGACAATGAATTATATCATACTTCTTTTCAAGCATAATTTTCTTTACATTTTTGTATATTTTATGCATTTTTCCTATACTAATATTATCCAATAAATATACATTATTACCACATTGTTTTATATAATTATAAAATTCATTTTTAACATCATCATGTACTGCAAAATCAATTTCAAATTTTGTTTTATCAATATTTTTATAATAATTAATTGCATAATTTGTTATTCCATTTGAATAATTCAAAGTTCCTATTACAACCAAAATCTTTATTTTTTTCATTGCCATCACCTTTTACTTTTATTAATATTTATTATAAATGTTTTCCAACTTCTTTTTCTGTAAATTTATATCATATTCTTCTATTGATTTAGAAAGTTTTTTTATCCTATTATTATTTTTGGTTTGAGTAATTTTATTTTTCCACTCAATAATGTTTAAATCTAATTTTTCAATATTTGCATTAATCATCACTTCATCAGGAATATTTGAAGCAAAACATTTTAATCCATTGGCTTGAGCTTCAACTAAAACAATACCTAACCCTTCAAATAAACTTGGCAAAACAAATATATCAAACATATTCATAACATCGTTAACATCTGTTCTTCTGCCTAAAAATATAACCTTATCTTCCAATTTATTTTTTTTCACTTGGAAACGAATGTCATTTTCAAGTTCACCAACGCCTACTAAAATCAATTTATAGTTTTCATAACTGTCACATATTTCTTTAAAAACATCAATTAAAAATTTATGATTTTTTTGTTCGCACATTTTACCAATATGTCCAATAACTACCTGCTTATCTGTTATATTATATTTTTTTCTTAATTTAGTTCTTACATCGTGATTGAAATAAAATTTTTGACATTCTATTGCATTATTTAATATAGTAAATTTTTCATTATTAAACATCCATTTTCCAGCATCTTTTGAACACGCAATTAAATTATTAGCATATTTTTTAATTTTATTTTTATTATAATTATGCAATATTCTTTTTATCAAAATGTTAGGAATATTCGTATTATGAGAATGAGCTATTATATTTTTTACTCCCAATTTTTTTGCAATTTTTAAAGGAATTATATTAGCCGCTGATAACATATTATAATGAACAACATCATATTTATTATTTTCAATTATTTCACTTAATTTTCGTTTATATCCAATTGTATTTTTTTTAAAGTTTGGCAAAATATAAATAGTTCCCCCATTTTTTCTAATTTCATCTTCAAACGCCATATTTTTAAAAACAGTGGCAAAATCAATTACATATCCTTTTTTTATAATTTCTCTATAATAAGTCATATAAAATGTTTCTATTCCGCCAATATTATCGGTCATACCTAACACCAATATTTTTTTCATTTTTTGTTTCCCTTTCTTAACATTTTTTTATACACAAAATCCCTTAAAAAGTTTGGCATTAAGCATACAATGGCGTGTGGAACAATACTTTTTATATATTCAGTTTTAGTAAAATATCCAATTGACATTTGTTCTTTTTTAAACTTATTAATGCTTTTTAAATACTTAATTCCACCTCTTCGTTTATAAAAATCTTCGCTAATTCTCATATAAGTTAATATTTCTTGTATATTATAACACTTACAACCACTTCGTATCATTCTTAACCACATATCATAGTCTTCACACAAATAATATTCACGATAATTCCCTGCTTTTAATACACTCGACTTTTTAAATAAAATTGAAGGATGTCTAAATGGATTTCTTTTTTTAGAAAATTTTATGATTTCTTCATTTGTTTCAGGTAATATAACTTTGCTTATAACATTATCAATAGACTCTGTAAACTCTGCTACATTTGTACCAACCATTCCTAAATCTGGATCTTTATCAAACATTTCAAATTCTTTTTCAATTCTGTTTGGCAAACAATAATCGTCTGAATCCATTCTTGCAATAAATTCATTTTTGCATTCTTCTACTCCTCTTTTTAATGCAGGTCCTAATCCACCATTTTTTTCGATTTTTACAATTTTAAATACATTAGGAAATTTTTTCACATATTTTTCTACTACACAATCTAAATCATCAGTTAATTCTCCATCTTCTACTATAACAAACTCATCTGGAAAAATAGTTTGTTCCAGCATACTTTTAATACTATTGTCAAACCACTCTGGATTTTCTTTAAAGTAAACAGACATCAGTACACTATATTTTTTATTTTTTTTCACAAATATTACACTCCTTAAAAAAATCAGTACATTTTACAATGTACTGACATTACTTCTCTATATATTCAAACTACTTCTACATTGTATAATCAAATTTCAAAATTTTATGTTATTTTATAGAGAGATTATACTATATGTAGACCAATTATTTTCAGTTAAAATCATCACTCTATTCTATCATTCAGCATTCATATTAAGTGCTGAATCATAATCCCGTTTTTTTATATGTAAAACTAGTTTACATTATACACTAAAATGTCAATTTTTACAAGGGTTTTAGACATTTTTTTTGAAAAAAATTAACGTTTTTTTGAATTATTATTTATTATTTATTTTTTGGCATTATTATACAAATTTACGATATTTTATTTTTAATTTTTACAATTCTTTAAATTCTAAATTTCCAATCACATTTTTTAAATATTTTTTTATTTTTTCCTCATCTAGTGGTTTAGATATATATTCATCAAAACCTTGTTCTAAATATTTTTTTCTTGCATTTTGATCTACTGTTAATATTACTATCGGAATATTGTAATTATTTTCTTCTTTAAGTTTAGATAATACCATATATCCACTCTCACCATTCGGATAAACATTATTTGTTATTATAGCATCATATTTGTTACCACTTTCAATTCTTTCAATTACATCACTAGCAGTTGGAACAACTTCTGTTTCAATACCCATTATTTTTAAGGCACTATTTGTAATTGGTGCCATACTAGTAGTATAATCTCCCACAAGAATTTTTATAGGTCTATTGGTTTTATATTTTACTTTTTCTGAAAACCCATTTTGAATTTTACTATTCCACTCTATACTTTTTTCTTTTCTTATTCTTGCTTTTTCTATTTCATACTTCTTATATAATTTTTCTTTATATTCCTCAAACTCTTTTTCTTCTTTTTCTTTTTTTATAAAATAACAACGAAATATTATGAATATCACAATTGCTATCATTACAAATAATCCCATAAATTTTATATCATCCATATTATTTTACCTCCTTAAAAATATTATCAATGTCAACTTCATATTTAATTTTTAATAATTCTCGTGTTTTAGCAAATATTTCTTTTTTATATTTATGTATTTCTTTACTATATGGCAAATAACGACATATAAATTCATCAAAAATAGTTTCAACAGATGACTCATAAAGTTCTTCAAGATAATAATTCAAATAACACTCACAAGCAAAAATCTCCGAAGTTGAGGAAATTATTGTTTCTTTCCTAAAATCATTAACATTCATTTTATTAATAATTCTTTTTATTTCATTAAAATCTTCTTCCTTTAAAACATATCTTTCGTTCTTACTTTTTTTAACCTTATAAACTTTTATAACATCTCCACTTTCATTTGCTGATGTATAGCATTTTCTAATTTCAATTAATTTTTTGTTTTTAAAAACAAAATCAAATTCGATATCAAAAAAATAATTTTTACTTTTTAAAATAAACACATTATCTATTTGAATTAAATCTTGTTTTTTTATAATCAATTCTTCTTTATCATCTGTAATTAGGAACATTTTTCTTCCTCCTTAAAACATATCCCACTATAAGAATATTATATATAAAAAAATGCAGTACATCTATAAGAAAATCGTACTGCCTTAACCATTCCATCATATATACGAATTATACTAAATTCAAAAAACAAAGTCAACCGATATCGGCGTATATTATTTGTTGTTTTTTGCTAAAATTTTAATATAAATCAATGGGAGGTGTGATGATGTTATTTAGAGAAGCAGTTAGTCAAAGAATTTATAATCTATGTGACGAGTATAATTATACTCCAAATAAACTTGCAGAAATGTCAGCCATCCCACCATCAACATTAAGAGCACTATTATCTAACAATGTTGCAAATCCTAGTTCGTATATAATATATAAAATATGCAAGACATTAAAAATAACTTTAACAGATTTTTTTAATTCTGATTTATTTGATTTTAATAAAATAGAAGATTAAATTCAAAAAAAATTATAAAATAAATTTTAATATGTATCAAGGCTATTTCAATTTAGAAATAACCTTTTTTATTTTTATGAACAAAATTATTAAACCTACAAATAATTTTAGTAGCACTTTTACCATTTAATTAACCTTAAAATAATTAAATTGTGAAGTTTTTCCCATTTCGTAAGCATTCCACATAATATTATGATTACTTCCTGGATCAACCATCATAACATTTACTGAATCTATACCTGTTATTGCCACCCAATGTTGATTTCCTTGTGTTGCACCTTTCACTTCTGCTGTAATAAAATATCCTTGATTAAAATATTGCGTAATAAGAGCAATTTTTTCACTTCTTGACTTACCTCTTAAATTAACATTACCTGCATAACTAAATCCTGGTACTGCTTTACTAACTGCTGCATACTGTAAATTACCACCACTATCAAATCCGTTATTTTTATTTAATGCCTCTACAAATGTTCCTGGATTAAACGGACTTATTGTAGTATTAATACCAGACTTTTGTATTAAAATTGCAATAGATGTGACAAGACAACCTATTTGTCCTATTGTACTATTTGTATTTCCTATTTTTATATTACTCCAAGTAGAATCGCCTTGCCTCCAATTAACATACTCTCCTGAATCATTTAATCCATAAATAACACCATTCCATAAACTTGAATATTGATTACTTGATAACTCTGCTAGTTGTTTATTTTGTTCTGCATTAAAATTATATTTTGTTTTCATTTCATCAACTGACTTATTAGCAATTTTAATACGCAAAACATTTTTCTGAACTTCTTTTGGTTCTTCATCTGTATTTATTCCCTGCTCTATAACTGTTTCTTCTTTTACTTCTGACGAAATAGTATTCATTTCCCAAAATATATCTTTTACAATTTTCTTTTTATTATCATCTATCGTAACAACATCAGTTTGATTTTTACCGTTCGATTGTTTAATTGTATATATAAGTAAAATATCCTTCCAAGAAGCCATATTTCCCTCTAACACATAATCGTCGTGTGAATTAGAATCTTGAATTGATTGTAATTCATCGGCAAATTCTTGATTACATTCTGCTACTACCTCATTCATTGTAATTGCATTTGTACTTGTTTTCTCACTTGAAAAGAAAATTCCAAATACTGAACTTACTAAAAGTCCAACTAAACAAATTACAACAATTACTACTACTGCTATCCAACCACCTGCAATAAGTGCTGAAATCAATGCTTTTGTTCCTGCAATTATCGCTTTTACTGCTGATATAGTTGCTTTTACTGCAACTTTTACGGTTCTTGCCGTAACCTTTGCACTTGCTTTTGCTACTTGATATGCTTTTTTACTTGCTTTAACTGATTCCTTTGCAGCCTTTTCTGTTTTTTTAACAACTTCTTTACTTGTTTTTATTGCTGTTTTTGTATTTTTAGTCGTATTTTTCATTGTTTTTTTAGCAAGTCTTTTTTCTTTAAATGCTTTTATTTTAATTTTAGATTTTTGTAAGTTTTCTTTTGTTCTTATTAAAGACTTTTGTCCTTGTTTATTAAATTCATTAACACCTTTATTAACTGAAATAGCAGTAATAGTATTTATTCTATTACTACCATATTCATTTACATTATCTTCTTTTTGATTAGTTGCATTATCTGTTTTTTCTTTTATTTCCACAATATTATCTTTAAATTTCTCTGTCGCAACTACTCCTTTATTTATAGTTTTAATTCCTTTTTTAGCAATATCTCTTAATTTAATATCTGCCAAGTTTCACACCTCCTAGCAATTATTCTTTACTCTCACCTGGTTTAGTTGTCATCAATTTATATAAATTAGTATTTGTAGGGAATTTATTAACAAATGGTACTAATGAACTACCTACTTTTAACAATCCTTGACCTGCTCCTACATTAGTTATATAACCCATTTGTAAATCAGATATATTTAATAATTTTGCTAGTTCTAATCTATCTGTACTTGCTTGATTAAGCATTACAATAAACTCTGAATTTGCTAACATTGTTCTTGCAGTATGGCTTTGTAATAAATCATCAACATTTTGTGTTATACCTGTACAATATGCACCATATTTACGAACTCTTTTCCATAAAGTAAATAAGAAGTTTGCTGAATATTCGTGTTGGAATAACAAATATATTTCATCAATGAAAATATAGGTATTTCTTCCTTTTGTTCTATTCATTGTTATTCTATTTAAAATACTATCAAGAACAACTAACATACCGATAGGAAGTAATTGTTTTCCTAAATCTAATATGTCATAACATATTAAACGATTATTTGTATCAACATTAGTATTCTTCGCAAAAGTATTTAAAGAGCCATCAGTAAAGAGTTCTATTGCAAGTGCAATCTCTTTTGCTTCTGGCTCTGTTTGTTTTAATAATTCTTCTCTAAAATCTTGTAATGTTGGTGGAGTTCCCTGATAATTTCCTTGTTGAAAATGTCTATAAACTTGTGCCGTACACCTATCTATAATAGACTTTTGCTTTGGACCTAAATTGCTACCACCAATTAATTGTTCACAAAGTGAAAGTATAAATTCTGATTTTAATATAACAGGATTTGCTCCATCTCCATATTCACTATTCATATCCATTGCATTTATATGGTTTTTACTTGTAGCAGAAATATGGATTACTTCTCCTTTCATTGCATTAACAAGTGGAGAATATTCTCGTTCTGGATCAATTATTATTACATCTGCATTTGGATCACGAAGTATAACAGATACAATTTCATTTTTTCCTGTAAATGATTTACCACTACCAGATACACCTAGTATAAAACTATTACCGTTTAATAATTGGCGTCTATCTGCAATAATCATATTTTTGCTAATAACATTTTGTCCATAATAAATACCATTTTCGTGATTTATTTCTTGAACTCTAAATGGCATAAACACTGCTAAACTTTCTGTTGTTAAAGTTCTTAAAGTATCTATTTTTCTTACACCAAAAGGCATTGCTGTGTTAAGTCCGTCCATTTGTTGATATTTTAAAATAGCAAACTGACATAAATGTTTTCTTGCAGTCGTTAATAAACTTTCCGTATCACTGTCTAATTGTTCTTTTGAATCTGCTGTATGAACCATTGTTAGCACAGATACAAACATTCTTTGGTCACGAGTAGTTAAATCATCTAAAAATTCTTTTGACTCATTTCTTTGTTGTTCCATATCATAAGGAATAACTGCTGAAAAGTTATTATTAGAATTTTGGCGTCTTTGCCAATTAGTTATATTTGTTTCAACGCCCAATCTTCTATTTTCAACTTCTCTTACTGCTTCATCCATTGGTATTGGAATAACATCAATACTCATCATCATATTTCTATTTAAGTCTGTTAATTCTGCAACCATATTATCTTTAATATAACTTGCATATTCTTTTAGATATATAACTCTGCCATATTTATTACCCATTTTAAAATAATCTTTTTCAAATTCAAAACTATCTGGGCATATAAAATCTTTAAAACTATGACCTTTTCTCATATTTTGAATCATATCAAAAGAGAAAACATTTTCTTCTCCCTCTCTATAAAAATCGTGACATAAGCGAAGTCTATCCACCGCTTCTAATTCAATACATTTTGAACCTAATTGTGAAAAATGATTAGTTAAATCTGCTCCAATTCTTGAAAAATAATTTCTTGCTTCTTCAACTGATTTTTTATTTATTGAAATAGTTAAAAATTTTTCTTGTGTAATACCATTAGCACCTTTTGTCTTATCTAACAGCATTTTATTATATTCTTTTCTATACTTATCTAAATCATCATCATTTAATGGTAATAATATATTTTTTTCAAAATCAATCTTATTTAATCTTCTATTTAATACTGTTATTTTCGTAGTAGCACCTGTATCAAAAGAGTTTAATAATTCACTATATTCTAGGAACATTCCCTCTTTATCAGACCTACTTGCTACAGCATAATTTATATCTGTAAAACGATAACATTTTGAATATTTATTTTTTCCTACTTGAAATATACCATCTTGCCATATTCTTTGAACAGGAATAACATCTTGCACTCCTTTTGGAACTACAAATGTTTCCTTATCTTGTTTGAATAACATTTTAACTGTTTTCATTCTTCTTTCCCTCCTTTTCCAACTTATCTTTCAATAATTCATAATAAAAATTAACAGGTCTAAATGTTAATTTCTTTGGTATTAGAAACTCTGATTTAATCCAGGCATATATAAATTTTTCTGCTGTCATACCGTTATAAGTAATAAATCCTAGTGCAGCAAACGGAGAAGCACCTAAAATACATACCCAAGAAAGCGTTTCAATTCCAAAATGACCTTTTAATAGGAAATATAATAAGACTGCCACACCACAAGCCATTACAGAAAAAAAGAACTGTCGCATTGACAGTCCAAAAAATATACTTTCTGTATAATTCCTTATTTCTCTATTTATTTTTACTTCCAAAGTCATCTACTCCTTTCTTTTTTGTTTTGTTGTTTTGATTTATTCATATCATCAACTTTTTCAAATTTATCTACACCATAAATAAGGGATAATGTTCTACCATTATCCCACGACATTCCTATTTGCCCTTCATCATCAACATAATCAACAGTCCCACACATTCCACTAGGCACTGCATAACTATCCTGCATATAAATCAATCTTATTCTAGTTCCAACAGGAAATTTTTCTTTAATCATTTCTACTTCTTTTCTATCTTTCATAATTTCCTACCTTTCCTCCTTACTTCCAAAACTTCTTGCAAGATTACCACCATTTATTACTTTTTGAAAATCTTTTGTAGCAGTTTTTAAATCGTTATCATAGTAATAACCATAGTTCCAAGATAAATCATCATTTTTTGTACTATAACCAAATGCAATGATATATTCTTTTCCCCACTTTTCGCTAAAACTTTCTACTAATGCAATAGGTTCTCCTCGTCTATAACCTCTATCAATGATTCTCTTTAATCCAAAAGTATCTTTAAAACCTATATGATCTTTATAGTCTGTTTCAATTTGTTCTTTATTATTTTCTAACCACTGACCTAACATTTCATAAGCAGAATGATTGCTATCTTTATATTCTTTTGAACTTAAAAACTTTTCTGCCACTTGACCACAAAATTCATAATTAGTATCACATTCTAATGTTTCATACTTTTTTATCATATCATTTAATAAATCATATCCTAAAACGAATGTGTAATATGCTTTGTCCTCATTTACAATAGTTTTATCTTGATAAAATTCATCAATATATTCTCTTACATTTTGTTTGAGTCCTACTGTATTTAATGAAACAGTTTCTATTTCCTCGCCATTAATATAGTCTTGCTGATTTTCATAAATATGCACTAAATTTTCGTTAACATTGTCAGCATTTATATCATCAGCCTCAATGATATATCCTTTATATTCTATTTTCCCATTCAAACCAAGTCCTTCAAAATGTTTCATAATATCTGGTGTATCATACTTTGTTTTATTGTCTAAATATTCTTTTGTTATTCCATTATCTGCACAATATTGTAGGTATTTTTGTACTCCCTCTTTATGGTCAATATCTTCTGGAAATAAATCATTTAAAGTATTCCAAATACCATAATTTATTTCATCATCTATATATCCTACAAAATAACCTTTTTCAAGTTCTTCAAATATATAATTGTCAAAATTAAAATCCCATTCTGGAATATTAAAATATCCTTTATCATAGCCATTTTCTTTTGTTGTATATGGTGCAAATAATATTACATCTTCTATTCTGTCACTTGCTATTACCATAGTTTCTTCTGTATCTAAATTTATTAAAATACAGTCTATGACCTTATCTTGATGTTCTATATCTTCCATTAAAAAAGATTCTATATCTTTTTTTACTTTCTCTACCTTTTCATTCATTATCTCGCCTCCATATCTTTATTTTTTATATCTTTTAATAAATCATCAACTGTTCCTACTGACTTATTTTTCTCTACAAATGAATTATAATCAACATAATTGTCATTAGGTGTTTTACCTAGTTTTATTTCTTTATTTGTAATCATTGATCCAATTCTATTAACAATTACTTTTTTTTCAATACTTGCAATATCATTGCCAAAGTCACTATCTCTTAAATCATAACAATATAAACCTTTACTTTCATAATGCTTTTTTTCTTCACTACTTAAACTATGTGTAATTAAATACTTCATAAAATCAGTTCCTTTCTACAATCCCATCATTTCTCTTACTACTCTATCGGACATTTTTATAGTTCCAACTAAAACTAGCATATTAAATATTAATTCTCCAATATATTTCCATACTTGGGTAACTGCTGCTGCATTACTATCAACAACAGGTGGACTAGATGCAAAAGCAGAAAATATAATACAAGCAAGAACAATAATTGCTCCCTCTAAACAAACTGCACAAAAACTTTTTAAAAAACTTTTTCCTACATTTTGTGTTGGTTCTCCTGCAAAAGTTGATAATGGTATTGGAGATAATGCTGTATAAAGATACAATTTAAAGAATCTTCCATATACAGTCATTATCATAATAAAAGATAAAACCGTAACTAATAATCCTCCTATAAGTGTGACTGCCCATAGTGGAATACTTTCAAAGAAACCACAACTTTCAACTGCTGTAATTATTTCTTGTGGTAATACTGTTTTAGTGACACTTCCTAGTCCAGATGCAGTCATTATCGTTGATATTGCACCTTGAACAATCTTAAAGATTGATAATAATAAATCTAATCCATAAGTGACTACTATTTTTGCTATTGCAAATCTAATAAATAGTTTTAATGCGTGTTCTGGTTTTTTTACTTCGGTTAATGAACCACAAGTTTTCATCACTCCAACAACAAAAAATAAAACTAGAAGTGCTAACCCAATGGCTTGTATTGCTCCGTGAATATTAGTAATAACATTCCAAATTGAACCACCTTTAAAAGTTTCTGGTGTTTGTGTTATTAAACTCCATATTTCACTTAATTTTGAATTCCAAGTTTCAAGTGCATTTTGTAAATTTTGGACTACCCAATTATCACTCATTTAAACACCTCCTTAAAATAGATGTGGGCAAGACTTTCGCCTTGCCCCATACTCGATATTAACCTGTAATCATATTAAGAATTTCTTTTGCAAATGTGATAATAATTCCACCTGCAACTGTTAAAAAACCATTTGCTCTTTGGCTTGGATCGTGACTTTTTAATGATAATCCTACCTGAACTACACCAAAACCAAGTAAAATCATTCCTATTGCTCTTATCAAACCAAATATAAAGTTTGATAAATTGTTTACTACTGCCATTGGATCATCTGCTGCTAAAACATTCATACTTGTTCCAATAGTTATCGCAAATAAACTTACTCCTATAACATAAAACTTAAATAGTTTTTTTCCTTTTTCACTTAATTGTATTTTATTATTTTTTTTCATTATTAAACTCTCCCTTTCTTAAAAAATAATCATCTATATCATCTGAAGATACAATTTCATAATTGTCTGCTATTTCTTCTATTTCTGTGAAATCATAGTTTTCTATATTTTCATCAAATATAATTGAAGCAATAGCATTTTCTGTTCCTCCGTGTTTATAAGGTTTTTCTTTTCCATCAGTAGTAAAACCTACATTTGGATGTTTTAATACATCATACTTAAAATCTATAATTGGTCTTTCTCCTCTTATAAATAAAATTGCGTATCTGTTATCTAATAACCTTACTTCATCAGGAGTTAATAGTTCTCTACCACTTATTTGATAATTAGTAGAGTAATTCCCACTTCTACCACTACTTTTTCCATAGGTATTAGTGTCTATTGTTGCTTTACCTAATAATTCACTTACATATTTGTGTGTTGATTGTTCGTTACCACCTAAATATAAAAACTCATCACAGTTTCCTACAATACTTTCCCATTGTTTTTCAAATAATGCTTTTAACTGTGCTAGATTTTGTAATATTATTGATACTGAAACTTCTCTTGAACGCATAACAGACAAAATCTTATCAAAATCATCTGGCAAACTAACATTAGCAAACTCGTCCATAACAAAATGCACGTGAATAGGTAAACTTCCACCATATTTATGGTCGGCTAAAAAAAACAACTGCTGAAACAGTTGCGTATAAAGAATACTAACTAAAAAATTAAAACTTGTATCATTATCTGGTATAAGTGCAAATAATGCTACTTTCTTTTCTCCTAGTGATGGCAAATCTAATTCATCAGTAGCAGTTAATGAAGCAAGACTTTCTAAATTAAATTTTTCAAGTCTTGAAGCAAGTGTTATTTGAATAGACTTTAAAGTTTTTGCAGAACCACTATGATAATCTCTATAATACTTAACTGCAATATGTTCTGGTTCTCTACTTTCTAATCTATTAAATAATACATCTAATGGACTTATATAAGTATCATCATCTTCGTGTACTTCTCCTGCTCTTAATAATTCCATAACCATTGGAAAATTTTGTTCATCTTCTGGTGCTTCATATTTTAAATAAAATATTAAAGCAAGTAATAACATACTTGCAGCAGTGTCCCAAAATGGATCATTACTTGAAGAACCTTTTGGAGTTGTCGCTTTAAAAAGATTCGTAACTAATTTTTGAACATCATTGTCAGTTTTTAAATAAACAAAAGGATTATAGCAATGACTCTTTTCCATATTTATAAGGTCTAATACTCTTACTTCATATCCTCTTTTTTCCAATAAATGTCCCTCATCTCTAACAATTTCTCCTTTTGGATCAAGAACAACAAAAGAAGTATTAGTTTGCATTAAGTTAGGTTTGCAATAAAATCTTGTTTTACCTGCACCAGAACCTCCACATACTAATACATTTAAGTTTCTTCTATGCTTTTTACCATTAAGACCAATTTTAACATTTTGAGTTAATATTTTATTATCTGAAATAGGTTTTTGCTCGTATTTCTTATTTATAACACTAGCAACGCCCCATTTTGCAGAACCGTGTTCTTCTCTCCTACGATAATTCTTTCTAGTTGATAAATATATACTAATTCCCATTATATAAACAAATATAAATAATATTATTACTTTAATTGTATTATCACACCAAGAAAGATTAAAAGGACTACTCATCAAATTAGGAAAATCCTTAATTATCTGTGGTAGTCCTCCATCAAATGATGGTGCAACTAAAATTGCTAACCATATTGTAGGAAATAAGCCTAAAACATAAACCCATTTCGGTATTTCATTACTTTCTCCTATCATCTTTCCTCAAAGATTTTACGAGAGGTCTTTTTTTTTCTGGGGCATCTATTGCTTTCAAAAGAAGTTCATCAACAGGTGCTGTTTCTCTTTCTTCTGCAATTAGTTTATTCCTTAATTGATTTAAGGCATTTATTAAAATACCAATTTCATATTTATCTAAATCTAATGTTTTTATTCCATCTCTCACAATATACCTCCTATCTTTCGTGTACCTTATTTTTTTGAGATTTTGATATATTTTCAAAATGTTGAGCCATTCTTGAATTTATATCTTCCATTGTACTTCTCATTGAACTTAATTCATTTCTTACTTCGCCAGAGTTCATATTTTTTAATGTTTCTGGTATGTTATTAAAATCATAATTGGAAACATCAATACCATATTTTTTGCATAGCATATATGAAGTGCATTTACATTTAAAATTATCTAATTCACTATTTCCTGTTTCTTCTAAACTTGCTTTTGCCAATTCATTAGATAATTCTCTAAATACCGTTTGAGGTTCTACTCCTCTTTTAACATATAGTACATTATCTTCTTTATTCCATTCTGCGACTTTATCAGTTCCACTAATATCATCTACTGCTTTAATATCAACAGGGCATTCTTTTAATAATGCTGTAAGTTTTGTCTTATCATCATAAGAACTTACTTTATTTGTTGGTTTAAAAGTAGTTTGTGATACATCAAACATTTTCTTTGGATTATATGATGGTGCAATAGAACCGTCACTTCTTACATAAGAATCTCCTGGTTCTAAAATTGTTATTCCAGTTTCATCTCTCTTTATATATGCTCCTAAATCTTTCCAATCATTAAATTCTTTTAACTGTGTTGCATTAGGCATTTGCGAAGTAATTAAAAGAGCATTTCCAACAGAATACTTATCAAATTTACTTTGAACATCTAAATATGTTTTAAACTTGTTTGGATCTAATTTTATTTCATCAGCAGTTTTATACATTAAATCATAGCACTCTTTTCTTTGCTCTTGTTTTCTTTTTGCCCAAGCATCTTTGTCAAATTCTTGTTTAACAGTTTTACCATTAGTTCCTGCTATAATTTCATCAACATCACTCATAAATTATGCACCTCTTTCCTTTGACTTTTTCTTTTTACCAATAGGTTGTTGATGTTTAGTAGTATTTTCTTTAACATCTTTGTTCTTAACAGGTTCAGATTTCTCTAAATCTTCATTTGCTTTTTGCTCTTTCTGTTCTCGCTTGATGTTTTTTATTTCTTCTCGAACAGAAGGTTTGTTTGATTTAGTACCCTTGTCTGGACTGTTTTTGTTCTTTAAGATAGGCTCTGACAGAGGGCTTTTTTCTGTCTTTGCCACTTGGGGGTTTGACATTTCATTTTCTTCTTTCCCTGTTGGTTTAGATAAAATATCATCTACTAATTTTTCCTCAACTGTTTTTTGTTTAACACCTTTGTCGGTTTCTTGTTTTTCTTTTGTCTTTTGAATTTCACTTTTAATAGTAGCAGAATCATAAGTTGATAAGTTAAATCTTTCTACAATACGATTGATTTTACTTGCATCTTCTGCTCTTACCATAATATCAACCATACCATCTTCACTTTTATGTCTTTTATTCATTAAAGCACTAAACAATACACCATATCTTTTGGCTTCTTGTGTAAATTTTTTTAAATCTTCTTCTTTAACTGAAAAGACTTTTAATTCTTTGCCAGATTTAAGCATATTTATAAGTTTGGTTTTACCCTTTGTTTGCTGATTATCTTTCATAATTGTATAAAGAAATAATGCAATATTCTTTGCTCCACTTCCAGATATTTTGGCTGCTACTTCTAAACCTTGAAGACTTAATCTAACAATAGATTCTGCTGCATCACCTGATGTGTTCATTTTTCTCCACTTCCTTTCCTTTTTCTAATTCTTGTTCAAATTCTTTTACATTTTGCTCTAACCTAGATGTTCTTTCTTCTATTTCATCACATAAAACCACCTCCTTTCGTAAAGGTTCTATTTGCTTGTTTATTTCATCTATCTGTTTTTTTATTTCAACTTTTTCTTCCTTATTTTTTGATTTTTTATGTTTGTACCATAATTTACTTCTTGTATCTAATAGAGTTGTAAGTTGCTTATGCTTTTCTTCCTTAAATGAAAAAAACTGCTCGTTAGTTTTTAATTTATTTCTAACAAGCAGTTTGGTTTGTTCTGATATACTATCCATCTTTTTTATATCTGCACGAATAGATGGTGGTAGTTTTTGATATGGATATTTTTTAGGAAATACTTTAAGCAAATAACAATAATGAATATATAAAGCATAAATCCCTTTTCTTTTCTCTTTGTTATAAGTTGGTTTAGAATAATATTTTTTCTTTCTTCCATATTCTTCAATAAATGGTATTCTCGTTGCTTTTGTATTTTCTATTCTTTCAGTTATTTTATCAATAGAATAATCACTACCAAAATATCTTTCAATACGAATATTTTTCTTATATGGATTTCTTCTTATACTTAATTTATTTGCTCTATAAATCAATTCATAATCCATTGCTTTCATCAGTTTTTCAAAATCTTTATATGAATATGCCATAGCAATAGCACGATCTAAATCTTGTTTAGCAATCGTATAATAATTAGTTCTTTCCGTATAACCTTTTTGATAGTTAGCAAAATTTATTTTACTATTTCTACAAGGCTTTTCTTTTAATACTGACAATCCATACTCTGAACATAATGAATCAGATAATCTTCGTAGTTCAGCATAAGTTTCTCTTTTATCATAATATTTCTTACCATCTTTAAATGAAACAGAATTAATAACAAAATGATTATGATAATGTTTAGTATTCAAATGAGTAGATACAACAACTTCAAATCTATCTCCCCACATTTCTTCGGCTAGTTTTACACCAATAGCGTGTGCTTGTTCTGGTGCGACTTCTCCCTCTGCAAAAGATTGAAATGCGTGAAATCCTAAAATACCATTTGTCTTATTAAATTGTTTTTTTGTAATTACCATTTCTTCTAGTGCAGTTTCAGGGGTACAATTTATACCAGATACATAAAATTGTTTTTCAGTTTTATAGTCTGCCTCAACATAATCTATTACACTATGCAAATCATAATAATTTGATTTATCATAATCAGTATTAATTGTTTTTTTTACATTTGTTGTATAGTTAATAACATTATCTAATCTTTTTTCAATTTTCCATATACCTGTTGTTGCCATATCTTCTCCTTTCTTTCAAATAAAAAAAGAGTTAGCATATTTCTACACTAACTCATTAATTACTATACTCTAATATTTTTATGTTTCTAAATTATTTATAATATTTGTCATAACTTCTTCAAAAGGATAACTGTTTTGATTACATTTAGGTTTGATAATAATATCAATTATATCATCTATATACTTTATAAACTTAATATGAAATTCTTGAAGAATTTTCATATATTTATCACTATCAAATGATTTAATTCTAGGTATTACAATATTAGGTATTTTACCATTTACTAAAAATAATTCAGAATTATTACTTTCAAAACCAAATATATCAAAGACACCTTTATGTTTTATATAATTATAATCTTGTCTAAAATCATTTGGCAAATTTTTTGTCCAAAAATCATTTGTTATATTTAACAACTTCTCTAATATAGACTTTTCTTTTATACTCGATATATTAATTTGACATTTAAGTATTTCTTGTAAAGATTCAAAGTTTATTGAAGCTTCAATTTTTTTTATTTCTTCCATTGATATATTAAATTCTTCATCTTTTTTTGAAACACAATAAAAATATACTAAACACCAACTCAAATCTATGCAAGTATTATAATATATTAATGCATTTTGCAAAAATAAATTCTTCAACATTTTTTTATTTTTTCCCTCAGGATCTAAATCGCCATAATTAGTTTTATCTTCTGAAAATATTACATTCATTCTTGCAACACAAAAGTTATGATATATTTGTCTTAATTTAAATCTGCAAAGTAAATCTTGTCTATCTTTATTTGAATAATAATCTATATCATTATCAAAAAATTCTATCCAATTTGGAAATTGAAAATCATCTAAAATATTCATATTTTCTCCTTTTCGATATATTTGTAGTGTAGATTTTTTCATCACATACATTATTTCTTATACATTAAATTATATCATTAAAGAATACAATAATCTATATTCCCAACCAAAATTATTATTTTTCTTTTGGAAGTAAATACTCTTTTTTTATTTCTAAAATTAATTGATTAACTCTATCTGCATTTTTCTTATATTCCAATTCATCAACAAAACCAAGAGCATTGGCTCGTCTTGCTATTTGGTTCATACTATTACCTAATGCTCTTACTTGTTTTATTGCTTCATAAAATTCTTCTGGTGGTTTTTCTTTAGGCTCAAATCCATTTGCAAGTTCCCTTATCAATTCAGATACTGATAGACCAACTTTCTCTGCTCTATCTCGTAGATTATAATACTCATCATAAGTCATCCAAAAAGTAATCTGTTTTTCTCTAACTCGCATCACTACCACTCCATTTCATTTTTTATAAATTCATTTAATCTATTGTTTTGATGTTTTAATGTTAATGTTGCTATAACTAATCCACCAATTACTAAACCTAAAACAAAAAATAATAACTCACTCATATTCTAATAGCACTCCTTTCTTTTTTCAATTATGGGGATTGGGGTTTCCCCACATACGAATTTTGTGTGTACACAAATTCAGTGCTGGCTAGACATTAAAGTCCTATTTCCCATAAGTGCAATGCCCACAATTAGGACAATAAAATCTGCAAGATTCACATTCTTTTTGGTCGTCAATTTCAGTTTCTAATTCATCATAATCATCTTCTAAATCATCATCATTTTTATTAGGAAGTTCTCCTGTTTCATCATAATAATTTATTATTTTTTGATTAAAATCTTCTAAATTTTCAACTACTCCAACAAGAATATTTGCTTTATTTTCATCTAATTCTATAAGGTTATTTTCTATTACAAAATCAAATGCAATTCTAAATGCTTCGCCCTCACTTCTTGCGTGAACTTTGAATATTTTTTCCTCTTTACTCTTAACCATCACATAAAATAATTTGTCAAAATCCACTTCCCATAAACCTATATCATCAAGTAAATTCATAACATCAATATCTAATTCCTTACATAATTTTATTAAGATAATAAATGAAAAATTTGCTCTCATTCCATTTTCAATTCTTGATATTTCTGTATGACTTATTCCTATTTTATCTGCTAATTGTCGTAGTGATAATCCCTTTTCCTCTCTTGCATTTTTTAATCTTTCTGCTAATTCTAAATAATTATATTTCATTTTTTATCTCTCCTTTTCGTATCTATTTTTATAATTTATTCTGACTTTAAAACATAAAAAGTCATTGAAATCCTTACCAACTTTTGGTGGATCATCAATGACTTCATATTGTTTTGGCAATACTGTTTTTAAAGCAGTAGTTGCAATTCTTCCTGCACTATCATTATCTAAATGCAACACTATTTTTCTTACATTTTGATGTTGATTTAAAAAGTAATTAAGTGCTAACGGTATCTTACTTTCATCAATTTTCTTTGCAGGTTGATATACTCCTGAAAGTGATAAAAGATTTGTATTATACCATTCTTTATTTTCTAATTTTAAAATTGTAGCATAAGATAAAAGGTCAATAGCACTTTCAAATAAATGAACTTCATTACAAGGTTCTATTGAATCTAATTTGAAAGAAAATGCTTTATGACTTCCATAAGCATCTTGCATATATCTACTTGAATTTGTTGCTCTTATACCTGCATATCTTGCTACTTTATTTTTATCATATCCAACAAAAACAACATTATGATTTGGATATTGTTCATATATTAAACCATTATCTATACATTCATTTATAATATCTTTATCAATACCTCTACCTGTTAAATATTTAATTACTCTTTCATTGCTAATACATTTATTAGGTAAAATTAATCTAATATTTTTAACTTTTTCCTGCTGTTTATATTGAATTGGTGGACTTACTTTTGCATAACCTAATATTGTTTCTACTGCCTGAATAAAGGACATTTCTCTTACTTGAATTAAATATTCAAGTGCAGTTTTTCCTCCTATACCTCTTGAAAACCAATACCACATACCATTAGATATTTTTAAACTATCGTGTGTTCTAGTCATATAAGTATTTCTGCTAAAATGCACTAATTCATCTGGCTCATAATTTTTTAGATAGGTTAATAAATCCATTTCTTTGGCTTTTTGAATTAAATCTGGTGGATAATATGCCATAATAATTACCTACCTTTCTTTGGCTTTATTTTTATTCTTTTGTTGTTCTTCTTTTAGAAATTCTATTGTATCATCCACACTATCTTGTAATGGTTCGTGTATGCCACTATCAGTTGACATCCAACCTTGATATAATTCTTCAAGTGGTTCTTTGCATTTATTAAGTGCTTTAATATCACTTATATCAAAAGATAAATTTTCTGGATAAAACATTGCTACTAATTCTTCTTTCATAACTTTTTCATAAGAATGATTAATAATTTCTTCTGGTGTCCCTTTCATTATTTCATCAATAAAGTTATTATATTCTTTATCTAATTTTTCATATAAAGCCGTTCTTAATTCCATTTCATTCATTTTCTTTTCTCCTTTCTAAAATGATTTAAGGCGATTAAGTTTTATTCTCAATCGCCTTTTTTTATCTTTCATAATCTTTCTGTGGTTTAGAATTATCTTTATCATCTCCAAGCCCATCATCAATTATTTCTTTATCTTTTTCATTAAGATTTAGTTGAATATTTAACTCATCTAATCGTTTAGATTTTTGTTTTAATTCTTCCTCTTGTGGAAATGGTCTATTCATTTCTTGTTTTGCATTTTCAAATTGTTTTTTGGTATCTTCTAATTGATTTTTAGTAGATTCTAATTTATTTTCTATATTATTTAAAGCATTATCAATACGAGTAATATTACCGTGAACATCACTACCTAAAACAAGATTATATGATAATTCGTGTTTTAATTCCAAATGAAATGAACGGTCAAAAGTATCAAATGATAATATCATTTTAAATCCTTTATACTCTCCAATTTCAATAGGATCTGGTTTTGTTAGTGCCTTACATTTATCAATAATCTTTTGTCCTGCTTCTGCTTTTTCAATATAATTAATACCATCTATCATCATACCTTGAAATTCTTCTGATATAGTATTCTCTTTTAAAAATGCAATATCTTTTTCTATTCCACTAATTCTATTTTCAAGTCTTTTTATTTCATTAGGATAATATTTTATAACTTTATCTTCTAATTCATATATCTGACTTAAATGTGTTTGTTTCAATAATTTTAATTTTGCAACTTGTGTATCCAACTCCGTTTTTTCAATTATTAAAGGATTTCCTGCTGCTAACGCTTTAATTTCTGCATAAGAAAGAGCAGTTTCATCTATATCTTCTGCAAATCTTACAGGAGTTTTTGAAGTCATAATTTGTGAAATAAATCTTTGTTTATTTTCTACTAATTGATATAAATACGCATCAAAAGTTCCCTCCGTTACATATCTATATATATCAACTTCTTTGTTTTTATTTCCTTGTCTAATTATTCTTCCACTTCGTTGTGTTAAATCACTAGGTCGCCACGGACAGTCTAAATCGTGAAGTGCAATTAACCTATCTTGACAGTTAGTTCCTGCACCCATTTTTTGTGTTGAACCCATTAAAACTCTTACTTGTCCTTTTCTTACTTTATTGAATAATTCTTGTTTTCTTGCGTCAGTATTTGCGTCGTGAATAAATGCTATTTCTTCCTCTGGTATTCCTCTTTCAATAAGTTTAGTTTTTAAATCATCATAGATATTAAACTTACCATCATTATGAGGAGTGGACAAATCACAAAAGACTAATTGTGCTGATTTATCTTCGCTAGTTTTATTCCATATATCATAAATATTATTAGCACAAGTTGCTACTTTACTATACTCAAAATCATCTAATAGTTCATTAGTTAACCTTTGATCTAGTGCTAGTTTTCTTCCATCATTTGTGATTTTTAACATATTATCTACGGTAGAATCTACCATTTTATTTCTAACTTTTTCTGCTCTTTCTCCTAGTTCTGCTACAAGTTCTTTTTGAATTTCACTAGGTTGTATAACCATATTATGATAGTTTGCTTTTGGTACAGGAAGTTTCAACATTTCTGATGTTTGAATGTCTGCAACTTCTTTAAACATTGCCATTAATTCTGGTAAATTATAAAATTTAGCAAATCTAGTTTTCGCTCTATAACCTGTACCCTCTGGACTTAATTCTATTGCCGTAACAGTTTCTCCAAAAGTTGAAGCCCACGAGTCAAAATGTTGTAAATTTCTTTTAACAAGTTCTCCATATTGTAAATATCTTTGCATAGTATATAACTCAACCATTGAATTACTTATTGGAGTTCCTGTTGCAAATATTACACCTTTTCCACCTGTAATTTCATCAAGATACCTACATTTCATATATAAGTCAGAACTTTTTTGTGCTTCTGTTTGTGCTATTCCTCCAACATTTCTCATCTTCGTATAAAGATATAGATTTTTATAATAATGTGCTTCATCAACAAATATTCTATCTACTCCAAGTTCTTCAAATGTTACAACATCATCTTTTCTTGAAGTATCATTTAGTTTTGCAAGTTTAGCCTCTAAACTTTTTCTAGTCTTTTCCATTTGTTTGATTGAAAATCTTTCGCCATTATTTCGTTTTAAGTCATCAATTCCTAGTGTTATTTCATTTATTTCTCTTTGTATCATTTCAATTTGTCTTTCACTTGACATTGGTATTTTTTCAAATTGTGAATGAGAAATTATAACTGCATCATAATCTCCTGTTGCAATACGAGAGCAAAATTTCTTTCTATTTGCAGTTTCAAAATCTTTTTTAGTTGTAACTAAAATATTAGCACTTGGATATAGTTGTAAGAACTCTTGTCCAAATTGTTCTACAATATGATTAGGCACTACAAATAAAGATTTATTACATAATCCTAATCTTTTTGATTCCATTGCAGCAGCAACCATCTCAAAAGTTTTACCTGCTCCTACTTCGTGTGCTAATAAAGTATTACCACCATAAAGTATTCTTGCAATAGCATTCACTTGATGTTCTCTTAATGTTATTTCTGGATTTATTCCATCAAAACTAATATGAGAGCCATCATATTCTCGTGGACGAATTGAATTAAATTTCTCATTATAAGATTGTACTAATCTTTGTCGTCTTTCTGGATCACTCCATATCCATTCATCAAAAGCCATTTTTATTTGTTCTTGCTTTGCTTGTGCTATTGCTGTTTCTTTTTTATTTAATTCTGCAATTTTCTTACCATTTTCATCTTCATAGTAATCATATATTCTAACATCTCTTAAATTAAGAGTATCTTCAATTATTTTATAAGCATTTGCTCTTGATGTTCCATAAGTGTTATACGATTTAACATTATATTTATCATAATTTTTTCCATCAATATACCACTCTGATGTTGCTTCCATATAATGAACATTTATATTTCTACTTGTTGCCCACGAAGGACTTAATAAGTAGTCAATAAACTCTTTTATATCACTACTAGGTATCCAAGTAGAACCTAATCTTACACTTATTTCACTTGCACTTAAATCTTTTGGTTGCACTTCTTTTAAATATTTAACATTAACTTGAAATCTATCATCAGTTTCTGAAAATTTTTCAGCAATACGCAATTTTTCTCTAACATTACCAGATAAATACTCATCAGCAGTTACCCAATGATTAGGTTCTCCATATTCTGGAACATTAAATATTTCACCCTCTAAATCTTTAAGCATTTTATCCATATCAAGTCCACAAAGACTTTGCATATATTCTAAATCAACTCTTGCTTTATCAGAAAGTGAAACTATAAGTGCATCATTTGCATTATCAACCGATTTTATTTTCGTTTTAGGTCTAATAGTTCGTTTAGTGAACATATCTGCTTTTCTTGCAAGATTTCCATTTTCATCTAATATTTCTAATGAACATAGTAAGTAATAACTTGAATCGTTAGAAAACGCAATGTTATTACCTCTACTATTTATTAGACCGTATTTCTTATTAAAAGCGTCATATAGGCGATTTAATTTATCTTGTTCACTCTTTATATCTTCTTCTGGAAAATCCTCTGTTTGGTACTCTATAAGAGTTCTAACGCAGTCCCTTATTTCAATTAAACCTTTTACACGATTAGCAGTTGTCATTGCTAAATCTTGTGGATACATTCTACTATTTTCTCTAAAATATATTTCTCCATCAACTAATGTGTATGAGAAATTTCTAACATTAAAATCAGCAGGTATTGATAAATCTTCTTCATCAATATCATCAATTTCATATTCTTTTACTTCGGCGTGTATATTAGTTATTGCTTCTTCTAATCGTTTTCCTAAATCTTGATTTTCTTCTGCAATACAAGCAGAGTCATATCCAAATCTAGTAGAAATCATTTCCATATTACCCATTATCATTTCTGGATTATCTATGAAATAACTATTCATTTTTATTCCATTTTCATCAGTACCTAAATTTACCCACTCTGGTTCTATATCTGTTATTGAATCTCTTTTTTGTAAAAAGATTATATCAGATGTGACTTCTGTTCCTGCATTATCTTTAAAAGTATTATTAGGTAATCTTATTGCTCCTAATAAATCTGCTCTTTGTGCTATATACTTTCTAACGCTAGGATTTTCTTTATCTAGTGTACCTTTTGAAGTTATAAATGCAACTATTCCTCCTGGTCTTACTTTATCAAGAGTTTTTGCGAAGAAATAATCGTGTATCAAAAATTTATGCTTATCATATTTTTTATCTATTACTTTAAAGTCCCCAAAAGGAACATTTCCTACTGCTACATCAAAGAAACTATTGGGTAAATTAGTATTTTCATAACCTTGTACAGCAATAGATGATTTTTGATAAAGTTGTCTTGCAATTCTACCACTTATTGAATCTAACTCTACACCATATAACTTACAATCATATAATGAATCTGGTAGCATACCAATAAAATTACCTGTACCACAAGATGGTTCAAGAATATTTCCTGTTTTAAGTCCCATATTTTCTAATGCTTTATACATTGATTTAATAACCACAGGTGGCGTATAAAACGCTGTTAAAGTTGACTCTCTTGCTTGTGAATATTCCTTTTCATCTAATAAATTTTTAAGAATATTATATTCATTACTCCAAGAACTAGCTTTATCATCAAATGCTTGTGGTAATCCTCCCCAACCTACATATTGTGATAACACTTGTTGTTCCTCTGGTGTTGCAAATCTATTTTCTTCTTCACATTGCTTTAATATTTTTATTGCAGCAACATTACGATTAAATTTTTCTCTTGCACTACCAACACCTAAATCATCATTAGTTATTCTAAACTGACTACGATCTGCATTTTTTATTTCTGGGTGTATATCAAAAGTATCAACTTTACCTTTTTTAGTTTTTTCAAACTGTGGTGTAAATTCTTTCTTTTCTTTTTCAGCAAGTATTGATAATATTTTATCTGTTTTTTCTACTCTAAAAATAGGTAGTCCTGCTGTATTTTGAAAAGTTATATCTCTTAATTCAACTTCTTCATTATTTACCTTATCTATACGATATTTTCTATTTTCCCATTCAAATTCAATACCTAAAAGATTATCATTTTCTTTAACTTCTTTTATAGTTTTGGTTTCTTCATTTTCTATAACTATTTCTGGTTCTTTTTTAACTTCATCAATTACTTCTTTGATATTTTCAACTTTTACTTTCAAATGGTCATTTGATGGATTTTCTTGAACTTTTCTATCAAATTCATCTCTTGTAAATTCTTGATTAAATAATGGATATTGATTATCATATAGTCTTACTAATTCATCATTAAATTCTATTATTTCATACTCATCAGCACCTATATAGACTTTATCTCCTAAATGGTATTGATATTCAAATTGTTCTTCTTTATTATTTAATACATTGTTATCTTCAAAATTTGAAAGTTCTTCGCCTTTTTCAATTAATTCTCTTTTTTGTAATTGTTCTTCTAACCAATTAGGATATTCTTCCATTTCTTTTGGATTAAGGTATCTTTCTTCACGAATTAACTCTTTAATTCTTTTTTCAATATAATTCCATTTGAACAACTGTTCTTTTGCACTTGCATCAAAATACCCACGATTAAATTTTATTCCTTTATAATCGTGGGTTTCTCCTATACCAGAGCCTTTTACAGTATCAGTTTGACCTCCAATACCATATAGGTTCTTTAAAAAGTTTATATTATCTTCTGATGATAGACTTTTATTAAACATTTCATAAATTGCAAATTTTGTTTCCCTATGGCGTTCTTGTAAATACTTATCTATAAACTCTTGCGTAAACTCTAAATCTGATACATTTTTTTCTTCTTTGCTATCTAATAGATTAAGTTGTTCACTAACACTTGGTAAAGGTTTAAATCTATCATTTAATTGATTTAACAAAATCATAGAATCATAGTGATATGTTAAATCTACCCATTCCACAAAACTTTCAGTATCTCTTGATAAGAAATTACCTTTCCAAAACAAAACACCATTATCAAATACTTTGTATCCGTACATTTCATCATCAATAGTTAATCCTGTGTATTCATTATTAAATATACCTTTTAAAAACTCCGTTCTTTTATCTATATCTTTTTCAGTTTCAAAAAAGTTTTTAATTTCTCTATTTGATTTTTTTAAGTGTGGTGTGGTACTTAATATTTGATTTATCTTTTCATCAAGAACAACATAAGGGAGATGGTTATCCCCCTTTTCATAAATATTTAAGCGTAGATTAGTTCTTTCATCACTATTTCCTCTGCTGTCATTTTCAAGTTGTTCATTAATCCCGTCCATTTCATTTGGTCGGTTGCTTTCAATTCCTCTGTTATATTCTCTTTGAATTTCATCTCTGAAATTATTTCCTCTATTCTCATTTCTGCTTGACTCTGTATCTCCATCAAGTGTTCTGATAGTTGGTCTTTCATAAGTAGAGTCGTGTATAGAGGTTTCTTCTGTTCTTTCAAATAACGAAGCCTCATCATTGCGTATTTCCCTTGTACTTGAATATTCTTCTCTTTCTTCGGTAGAACTAAATCTGGAATCTCGTAGTCCCCTTGAACTTTGTAAGTTATCATCTAAATCACTCCTTTCAGCAATATTTTTGCTTTCATATAAATCATATTCTTTTCCTACTACATTTTCAAATGTGCGAATTTTATTTATTTCATTTAATCGCAAATTTTTAATTGTATTATAAATTTCCCTTAATCCCATTTCTGATATTTCACTTGTTGCAAGTCCTAATCTTGTTATAGTATCATAACTATTAAAATCAGTAATATGTGAAAAATCACTTTCTTCAAAATATATACTCGGATTAAGTCCACATCTTTTCATCATTGAATAAGCAATGCTATTAGATAATAATTCTTGAAATATTACTTTTACATTTAACTCATCAAGTCCATCTAAAAAACTATTATCACGATAATTCATTAAATCATCTAAATAGTCTGGTAAATTATCTTCTGCTAATATTTTAGAAACAGATTTAATTGCTTGTGGTAATGTTTCTTTTTGTTCTAATTCTCCATATTTATTTTCAAGAGATTCTATAACATCTTTTTCGTATGCTTTCGTTACCGTCCATAATCTAAAACTTCTACCATTTTTACTATTTGTATCTGCTATATCAAAAACATATTTTAAATTAGTGTAGCCACTATCATCACTAATTAATGCAATACCTTTTGAGCCTTTATTTATCCATCTTCCAACACTTTTATTCCAAGTTTCTATACTTGCACAAGCAACAGCAGTTGGTCGTTGAGCATATATTAAAACTTGATCATTGAAAGAATATTTGTAGTTCATAGCAGAACATTCCAAAAAGGACATCCATTCATTTGAGTTTTTAGTTATGTCTGTTAAAGTTTCTCCATATAAGTCTGTTATTAGTCTTAATTTACTTGCCACATAAACACCTCCTACTCTTATATAGACTTATTATTCTTCGGATTTTGTTTTATTTATTTCCCTCACTTTTAACAATACTTCATAATAATTAGTTTCTGCTTTTGTATCTAATCTTGATAGCAAGAAATAAATCATCTGTTCTGCCTCATTAGTAAAGAATCTTATATCTATACTTGTTTCCCCATTTTCATCAGTATGAGGTACACTATATCTTAACAATTTATCTTTCATTCTTTCGGCTAGTTTTGAAAATCTTTCATCTCCTGTTTCAGCAATTATAGAAACTAATTCTACAATATTGTTAAAATTATCTATATCCACCAATGTTCTTATTGGTGGTTTTCTTGTTTGATATGCCATAATAATTTCCTACCTTTCTTTTTCTTTCTGTTCTTTCACAGTTTGATTTAAAACTATGTTATTTCTATATTTTTCTAACGCTTCTTTGACACTAACATTTTCAAGTAATTCATCTACTTTTCTTTGTGCCTCTTGCTTATTTTTGGCTTTAACTTCAAAAGTAAAAGTACCATTTATATTTACTTCAATTTCATACTTTTTCATTATTTTTCATTTCCTTTCTCTTTATAACCACTTAAAAAAGCAATTATATCTTTATTTTTAATTGCTTTCTTGAAATCAATTATTATCATCATTTCAGAAGATGTTAAATTTGGAAGTTTTTCCAAATCTTCCATTTTCATATTAAGAATTTTTTTATCAGTATTAAATCCTGCATTAAATAACTTTTCTAATGTTTTTGTTATTTGATTAATATTATATTTATTCTCCACAATAACCTCCTATATTTCATTTATTTGTTCGCAAATTACAATTATTTGCTTATTGGTATTATGTCTGCAAGTCACTAGGGTTAATGTGTTTTTCTCTGCATTTCTAACAATATTAGCAGTTCCTGTTTTTTCTATATCGTACATATTAACAACTTTATATTTATATTCCTTACCATTATAGAAAATACTTACTTCATCATCTGTTGTTAATTTATAAACATTCTTAAAATATGATGTTCTACCATTACCACTATGACCTGCTAGAATAACATTACCTTTTTCTTTATCTGGATAATCAGATTCTTTTAGAAATTCAATATTTCTATTTACATTATTACAATAACTACCTTTTTCACATAGTCCCTTTTCAACACCTATTTTAGGTATTTTTATTACTGCTATATAATTCGGTGTACTTTGTTTTATAGGTTGTGTTTCTTTAACTTCTTGTTCAGTCGGTGTTTCTTCATTAACTACTTCATCAACATCTTGTTGTTCTTCATAAAATTCTTCAATTAAATTATTTTCTTTTTTATCTTGAAAATAGTTATATAAATATTTTCCTCCAAAAAGTCCTATACCTAATAAAATGAATAAAGAGCCAACTATTATAAGTTGACTCTTATTCTCTTTCTTATTGTTGTTTTGATTTTTTCTTTTTAACATAAACTATAACTCCTATTCCACCTACTACAAGTAATGAACTAATTATCTCTATAATATGAGAATCAGTAATACCTGTATTTGGTACTTCAATAATAATTTTTTCATCTACCATAGTTGCTTTTACAATTTTTCCATCTTCAAGAATTTCAAAATACATTCTTTCTGGGTTAAGTGTGTATCCCTCTGGTGCTTCTTTTTCAAGAATATAGTATTTACCATATCTTAATTCTGGAATAACAATTTTACCATTTTCATCAGTTTTACCTGTGAAAATCAATTCATCTTTTTCGTTATAAATTTCTATTGTAGTATTTGGTAGAGGTTCTCCTGTTGATATATCTGTTTTAGTAAATTCTAATCCTCCTGTTATAGGTTTATTTTTCATTTCTGCTTTTACTATTTCGCCATTTTCTTTAATTTCAAAATATACTTTTTCAGTTGTTATTACATAACCTGTTGCAGGTTCTTTTTCAATTATATAATACTTACCAACTTTTAAATCAGTGATAACAACTTTACCATCTTTATCAGTTGTTCCTGTAAATATTAATTCATCATTTTCAGTATATATTTCAATAATTGTATTAGGAATAACTTCTCCATTAACTAAATCAGTTTTAGTAAATTCAATAGTACCTTTCTTTAAATAATTTAATGCACTGTATGATTCATAAACAGTTGGAGTTTCATTATCAACTTCTTTTAATTCAAAAGAATGATGTTTATCATCTAATACATAATCATCTTGTGTTTTTACTTCAACAAAGTAATATTTACCAAGTGGAAGTTTCTTGCTTATAGCATATCCATTTTTATCTGTTGTAATGGTATCTACTAAATCTCCTTTATTGTAATAAATATGATTTCCGTCAGCAGATTTAATATCTTCTTCTGCATAAATTTCAAATGTTACATTACTTAACTCTTTATCAATATAAGTAAATTTTCCATCTTCAATTACAATTTCTTCGCCTTTTTTATGAATTTCTATTTGTCCTTTTATAGGTGTATTTTTATATCTTACAGTTATAAAAGGTCCATAAGTTGTATAAGCATAATGAGTATCATTTCCAATAGTAAAACTTAAACCGTTTTTATCTATAAGGTATCCGTGTGGACTTGATACTTCTATTAATTTATAATTACCTGCTTGAAGTTTTAATGGTGTCACTAAAATTCCTTTTTCATCTGTTTTAAATTCGCTTATAACTTTACCACCAACAAATTGTGACACATATTGGTTAGTATCAGTATTTAATATTTTAAAAGTTGTATCGGCAATAGCAATTGTTTTTCCTGTTTCAGTATCAACCTTAATAACTTGCAAATAAGCAGATACAGAATTATTTAGAATATTATAATATTGCTCCTTTTCGCTATTTTCACTAACAGTTATATTAAAATCATAAATTTTTTCATAACCTGTTGTTGTATTTACTTGATGAAATTTCCATACACCATAAGGCAAGTTTATAGTAGCATATCCATTTTTGTCTGTTGTAATAGTATCAAACAATTTTCCATTTGGAAAATATATTTCAAATTGAATACCTTTTTCAGCATTTAAAAATTCAGTATTACCATCAATAAATTCATATTGTTTTAATATACTTACATAATTTTTAATTACTTGTTCAATAACATCAACTCTTACTGTTTCTTTTCCTTTTGTGTCAAAATTATATCTAGTTGTATCTAATTCATACCCCTCACTTGGTTTGATTTCTTGTAAGTAGTAATCTCCCCATACTAATACTGCATTACTTTTGAAATATCCATTTTCATCAGTAACAACAGTTGTTACAAGTTTTCCTGTTGATGTTTCATATACACCATATTCAGCACCTTTTAATGTTGCTTGTCCTTGTGGTTTTTTTCCTGTTTCTTTATCAGTTTTAAATCCCTCAACAGGAGTCTTATAACTATTTACTCTTATTTTTGCAATTACAGGATCTACTGTTCCAGGTATTAACATATTTTGAATACCATTTCCTACAAATAGATTATAACTAGAAGTATAAGGCATTTTCTTTGTTAAAGTTAAATCTATTGCTCCATCTCTTGTAGGTTTAATTGATAAAGCATTACCATTAACACTATATTCTGCTCCACTAACATTAATACTATAATCATTTAAAACATTATTAGTATCAGTTAATGTGATAGTTTCGCCTACTTGTGCTTTATAAACTCCTGCATTAAAAGAAGGTCTAGTGTAATGTGTTGAAATAAGTCTTTCAATCTCTGCTTCTTCGGCAGACACATTAAATTGTGTACCTTTTCCCCATCTTTCCGTCCAAAAAGTTGTATGAGCACCGTGTCCAACTATTGTATCCCATATCATTCCTTGTGTTGCAGCCCTATATTGTAATGTTTGATGTCCTGGAAAAGTATAACCATAATATCCAATTAACAATACTCTTTCTTTTATAGAGTTTGGTAACCCTGTTGCAGACCAATCTGTTGTACCATCTGGATAAATTTCTCCTTCTGGCGTATTTGGTTCTATACAGTATGAAACCTTGCCGTCCAATTCATACAATGGATAACGCCAAGAATGGGCATTACTCCCATCTGCGTGTGATCTATTATACCAATAATTAGTATAAGTTTTTGATAAAGTTGCAGCATTAACTGCTTTTGCATTGATTGTAAATCCTATTAAAAGTCCTATTGTAAGGACTAAACATTTACATATTTTGTTCATTTATTTTTTCCTCCTCTCTTGAACATCTGCCAGAAATGACACAGGCAGAGTACAAAAAAAGCACTATCAATACTAACAGTGCTATTCCAATTATTTTTATCATTTTCTTTCCTCCATTTTCAAAAAAAATGACTCATTATTGAGCCATTTCATTAAAATTTACTTTTTAGTTTTGCATCATTACCTTCTCCTGACTGACAAAAGAAATGAAGATAATACCAATACTTCCCATTCTCATCAATAACAGATGGATAAACTCTAAAATAGTTTATATCTGGTTGTATTTGATTATCTGGGTGTGTTTCATTCCAATCTAAAACATAATCCAATTCTTTATTTTGAATTTCAGTTCCTCGTGCAAATGCTTCACTTTCAGAAGAAAATTCTCGTTTTCCTCCTGTTATAGAATCATAAAATGTTGTTGATACCACATTCTGCTGAACATTTTGTTGATTATTTTGTGTGCTATTATTTTGCTTTGGTGTGATATTATTACTTTGCTGTGTTTTCGCACTTATTGAATTGTTTTTTATTGCATTAGTTTTTGTTTTTTCTTCATTTTTACTAGCCGAAGAAGTATTATTTGTAGTTTCCTTTTTAGGTTGTAATATTTCGTTTTTAGATTCAGTTTTACTAACTTGTTCAACTTTTATATCTTCTTTTTGCTCTGACATTTTAGTTTCTTCCTCATCCATAACTTTTTCGCTATCAATTTCTTGCTTTATTTCCATTATTTCGCTTGTGTCATTTTTTTCTTTTCGTTCTTGTTCTAGCATAATATGCAAATTATGAAATATACTACCTCCAACGAAACCACTCATAATAAATACTCCTAAAATACTTAAAATTATTTTTTTCACTTTACATCCCTCCGTTTATTAAATTATAAACACAATTTATTAAAATTGCATTTGTGCGTTTTATATATACTTACTTATAATTAATTTCTTTTCAGTTAGTAATATAACAGTTAGTATTTATAACTAGGGAGGATTGTAAGGAGGGAGTTTGTGGAAGATGTGTACACACTATCTTGCTCCAATTTCTTTTTTTCGTAAATGTTTTTCGTAGTACACGATTGCACTTACAACATAGTCTTCAATCTTCTTTTCCTCAATGTTTTTAGGTAGAACACTTCGTATTCTTTCTGCATTGAATTTCATTTTAGGAATTTGATTTGCTTTTTCTTGGGACATAATCTTGTCTATACAATCTTCTGTGAGCGTACCCTCTTTGCTCATTTTTCTCATTGCAATCGTTTGTGCGTGTGATGGTGTTGCGTCATTAAACTCAATACTATCTAGTAATATATACTGTTCATCTTCCTTTAAGAAAGACAATTCGTAAGCAGGTAATAAAGCAATTCGTTTTTGATCTACCATATCTAATAATTCTGGTATTAGTTCAGTTAGCCTTATATACCTATAAACTGTATCTCTACTGTCCCCATTTTCTTTTCCAATAATAGAAGCCGTGTCCAACTTTGTCGCAACTTGCGACGAAGTTAAATCATTTCTTTTTCCTTGACGATTAAGTGCTTCAAGTTTCATCTTATATGCAAATGCTTTTTCACTAGGTAATATTTCTTCTCTTTGCATATTACTATCTACCATAATTATTACTGCTTCATCATCTGATAAATTTCTAACAATACAAGGTATAGTTTTTATATCTGCTAATTGACTTGCAAATTTTCTTCTATGCCCAGAAATCATTTCATACCTACCATCTTCTTTTGGTCTTACTAAAACAGGAACAAGAACACCATTGTCTTTAATACTATCACTCATTTGTCGCATTTCTTCATTATCAACTACTTTAAATGGGTGATTAGGAAATTCATCAATATCTTTTAAGTTAATATTAACTACTTTTTCTAATTTGGCATAATCTCGTTCCTCTTGTGTAGTAAATAAATCATCTAACTTTGGCAACGGCATTTTTATTTCGCTCTTGCTCATCTGTTAGCACCTCCTTTGCAAACGAAGAATAGGCTTCTGAAACTTTACCACTTTTGTCATAAGTAAATATGCTTTTACCAGAAGAAGTTGATTCTGCAACTTTGGTAGCACGAGGTATTTGTGTATCAAAAATTTTTACTACACTTCCATAATTTTCTTGTAATTGTTGACTTGTTGCTTTTGATAGATTAGTTCTACTATCTACTAATGTTAAAAGAACTCCACCTATTTTCAAATTAGGATTTATTTGTTTTCTTACCTTTGATACAGTTCTTAATAATTGCCCCATTCCTTTTGCTGCTAAAAACTGTGATTGAACAGGTATAATAACTTTGTCTGCACTAGCAAGAGCGTTTATTGTTATCATTCCTAGACTCGGCATACAATCTATTAAGATATAGTCATAATCCTTTTTTAGGTTTTGTAAACAATTCTTCATTGTATATTCTCTACTCATTGCGTTAACTAACGACATTTCTAACGCTGATAAGTCCAAATTAGATGGTATTAAATCTACATTTTCTTTATGATGAAGAATATAATCATTATTATCTAATGTCTTATCTAACATAGAATGTTCCATAAGTGTTGCAAGTGTTGTTTGAATATTATCTTGTTCATACCAACCCATACAAGTTGTTAAATCTCCCTGTGGGTCTGCATCAACTAATAATACTTTTTTACCCTCTCTTGCAAGTGCTACACCTAAACTCAATGCTGTTGTTGTTTTACCAACTCCGCCTTTTTGGTTTGCTATTGCAATTATTTCACATTGTGGCATTTTCTCATCTCCTTTCTACATAAATTTAGCCACCTTAAATTAATAAGGTGGCATGTACAAAAAAAAGACCAGTATTTCTACTAGTCTTATAAACAATTATCTTTTTATGTATTTTTTAGTTTTATATTTTATCCTTTATTATTTTGCTCTTCTTTTAAACAATACTTCTGCAATAGTTAAAAAGAAACATTTTATATCCAACCATAAACTACAATTTTGACAGTAATAATATTCAAGTTCTAATCTCTTTTCATAAGTGGTTGCACTGCGTCCGTTCGCGGCCCACCACCCCGAGATCCCTGGGCGTACAGATTCATAAATTTTATGGTTTCCATTATGAGCATCAAGTTCTCCTTCAACTAATGGTCTAGGTCCAATCATAGACATATCGCCTTTAAATACATTTATTAATTGAGGTAGTTCATCTAATGATGTTTTTCTTAATATATTACCAATTTTGGTTATTCTTGGGTCTTTTTCAAATTTTTGATTTTCGTCCCATTCTTTTTTATATTTTGGATCTTTTAATAATTCCTTTAAAATTTCATCAGCATTTGATACCATACTTCTAAATTTTAAAATATAAATAAATTTTCCGTTCTTTCCTATTCTTTTTTGCTTATAAAATATTGAATTTTTATCCCCAGACATTAAATAAGCAATTTTAGTTATTGCTGCAACAGGCACTAAAAATATTATGCCAATTACTGAACAAAATAAATCAAATAATCTTTTAAGTGCAAAATATGACTTTCTTTCAACTTTTCTAAATAGAACTTTTTCCTCTTTTATTGTTTCAAGAGAATCTATCATTTTGTTATTTTTTTCTTTTGTTATTGTTGATTCAAGCGTTGTCATTTTATGCAACCCCCTTTACATTATCTAATTTAAGGGTGTTTGCAGATAGAGATACTTCCCAATATCCTGTTAGTCCTGGCATAACACTTAAAAATTTTTCTTTGTTGTTCCCATACTTTTCCAATTCTTCTTTTATAACTGGTCTTGGACCTATTATTGATAATTCGCCTTTTAATATGTTAATTAATTGAGGTAACTCATCTAAACTTGTTTTTCTCAAAAATTTCCCTATTTTTGTTATTCTTGGATCATTCTCTAATTTAAAATTTTCTTTAAATTCTTTCATCTGTTCTGGAGTAAATTTTTTTATTAATTCTTCTGCATTTGTAACCATACTTCTAAATTTATATATGTATATTTCTTTTCCATTTTTTCCGATTCTTTTATGTTTAAAAAAGACTGGTCCATCAGATTCTTTTTTTATAAATATTGCTATCACTAAAAAAATAGGTGATAAAACTATCAAACCTATTAGTGATAATGTAAAATCCACTACTCTTTTTATATATTTATATATATTTATTTCTTTTAATATTTCTTGTGTGCCTTTATTAGGTAATAACAAAATATCTTGTTCATAGCTAAATACTTCATTTCTAACATCCATCTTTTATTTCTCCCCCCATAATAACACATTTTTCCCTTTTTTTGCCACAAACATTATACTACATTTTCACAATTATGTAAATATCTTTTTTATAACATTTTTTAACACTATTGTTATTTTTTGTAATATTATTGTAATCTATTTGAAATATTTTTTATAAATTTTTGTTATTAGCAGTATTAGTAAGACCCCTAAAATAATACCTAAAGTATCAATATATACATCTGTAATCTTTGGTGTCCTTCCTGGAGAAAAACTTTGATGGAATTCATCTAAAATTGCATATATTATTCCAAGTCCTACAGTAATTAAGATTCTCCATTTTTCCTTTATTTTAGTTTTCGTCATAAGTCCCATTAATAGAAAACCTAATAATGTATATATTGAAAAATGTGCCACTTTTCGTATAATTGCATTTGTTCTATTTCGTATTTGTGTTTTTTCTTTTGCATCTGCCTCTTGATATTTTTGACTAAAACTTAATATGAATTCTGTTACTTTTGTACTAATTCCTTTTGATTGTGTTCCATTTTGACTAGAAAATCTGAATATTGTAAATAGTGTACAGATTAATAAAACTGTCATAATCACTCTAAATACATGTGTTTTCATCTCTTGCCTTTCCCCACTTTTTTCCTGTTCCATAAAATACGATTAGAGTTTTATCTCTAATCATATCCTATAGTTGTCCTTGATTTTGTTGACATATGTTTTTCTTATGCTCTTTTTTATTCATTTTTTCTTTTTATTCTGTATAACCTGTTTCTTCTATTATTTGATTACTTATTTCTTTTACTCTATCTGATGGTGTATAATCTGTCTCTCCAAAAGCTTCTTCATGTAATCTTTTTACATTGCTTTCTAATGTAACTGGTACTCCATACCATCTATCTAAAGTAATCCCTTTTGTTTCATAAGGCCAACCTATACTATCTGTTACTTTAAAACTTGCTACACTTGGTAACAATGAAAAAATATCACTTGCTGTAATATTGGTATATACTTCTGGTAAGATTTGATCTATAATTTGATTCATTTCTCCTATACTTTTTGTTTTAAATTTTTCTACCATAGCTTCTACCACTGTTCTCATTCTTTCTGCTCTCTTGTAGTCTCCACCTTCTGTATAACGAATTCTCGAATAAGCTACAGCTTGTACACCGTCTAATGTTTGTGCTCCAGATGAAGTTACTTTTTCAGTTGATAATCCTGTTACTCTTGATGTTTCATCTATATAAGAGTTTATGTATTGTACTTCTTCTGGTTGTACATTTATCGTTACTCCTCCTAATGCATTAATTGCTTCTGCCACTGCGTCAAAGTTTACAGTTGCAAATTCAGTTATATTTAAATCAAAGTTTTCGTTTAATGTTTTTAAAGCAAGTGGTGCCTCTCCATATGAATATGCATGTGTTATTTTATCTAAACCATGTCCTTCAATATTAACATAAGTATCTCTATATACTGATATTAATTTCACTTCTTTTGTGTCATTATTAATACTTGCAATAATGATGCAATCACTTCTATTTCCTTTTCCCAAACTACTATCTCTACTATCAATACCAAATAAAGCTATATTTCTATATCCAGATAGGTTTTCTTCAACTTGTGAAGATACGCCTAAAGCTGTTTCATCAATATCCACCTGTTGTATTTTACTTAATTTACTATTTATAAAAATAAATATACTTCCTATGATTAAAACTAAAAGAATAACTAGTATTAATACAATAATTCCAAATATTTTTAATCCTTTTTTTCCTGTTTTTTCATGATTTCTACTCATTATATCTCATTCCTTTCTCAAGGCACAAATTTAGTTTTGGAAAAGAACTGCTTTTTTCTTACCTAAACTACCATTTTCTATTTTTCTTTATCCTTATTTTTTCTTATTTTTCTTTTTTCTTTCTCATTATACTATTATCTATTTTTTTTTACAAGTTTTTTTGAAACTTTATTTGATTATCTTTTTTTTAGTGATATAATTATCATAACGTATACGAAAGAGGAGGTGAAAGTATGGAAGGTAAAAAATTGATAAGTATTAAGGTTTCTACTATATTAATTATTGCTGTTATCATTATTTTAATTCTTATAGGCGTTTTACTTTTCTTACAACATACAAATTCAAATAAGGGCGATAATAGGGAAAGGACTACAAATATTCTTGCAACAAATACTCAGAATGATGAAAATACAACAAATACAAATTCTTCTACAAATAGTATTTCCGATTCTGTTGATAATTCTTCAATTGTCAGCAATCGATATGAAGAAATTCGTAATGATTTAGATGGAATCGATGTATTGTTTGTCACAGATGCTCTAGATAATGGTGATGATACCTATACATTACAAGGTGTTATCTATACACAATATACTTTGTCTCAAAGTGAGTTAGATGAAATTATTTTAGAAAAACAGTTAGAAGTAAATGATACGTTTTTAAATCTACAAGAGTCAGACGGTAATTATTTTTTAATCGATAATACTGGTACAGTAACTTATAATATTGTAAGAAATGGTGATGATTCTTATTATTTAGAGTCTCCTAGTCAAATTTCTGATGTATGGAGATTAACAGATAAGTATATGGAAATAACGGTCTCTGCTGACACACCTTGTTCTGTTCTTTATGATGACACCTCTACTGTTTCAGAACATTTTAGTAATTATACCTCAGATTTACCAACAGATACTACAAATCCAAACTACCAAAATTGCTATACTTTCCATTTTGAAAATGATAATTGTACTGAAGTTGTAAATGCTTTAACAAGTATATAAATATATAAAAAGAGAAATTACCTATTTTATATCCTTTGAAAAGATATTTTTTGGAATTTCTCTTTTAAATTTATCTATATTTCTCTTAATTCTTATTGCTTGCTATTTGTCTAAATATCTATATTTCATTTCTATTTCTGCTAGTTTATAATCAAATCTTTTATGTTCAAAATCATTTTTTGTAATGTACTCATCTAGTTTCTTATTGATTTCATTTCTTGTTCGTGTTTGTTCATTTAATATTTGTGCCAAATTTACATTTGTTAGAATATCAATTTTATTTTCGACATCTTCAAAATTTTGACCTGCTATTGCAAATTCTTCATTGATTTTATTCTCAATATCTTCAAATCTTTGACCTACTATTGCAAATTCTTCATTCATTTTGTTTTTGATATCTTCAAATCTTTGATCTACCATTGTGAATTTTTCGTTCATTTTGTTTTCGATATCTTCAAATCTTTGATCTACCATTGTGAATTTTTCATTCATTTTGTTTTCGATATCTTCAAATCTTTGATCTATTATTGTGAATTTTTCATTCATTTTGTTTTCGATATCTTCAAATCTTTGATCTACTATTGTGAATTTTTCGTTCATTTTGTTTTCGATGTCTTCAAATCTTTGATCTACTATTGTGAATTTTTCGTTCATTTTGTTTTCGATGTCTTCAAATCTTTGATCTACTATTGTGAATTTTTCGTTCATTTTGTTTTCGATATCTTCAAATCTTTGATCTACCATTGTGAATTTTTCGTTCATTTTGTTTTCGATGTCTTCAAATCTTTGATCTACCATTGTGAATTTTTCGTTCATTTTGTTTTCTGTATTTATAATTTGTTTATCTATTTTTTTTAATTCTATTTGCATTTTATCCCATAATTCATCTAAACTATTTATCATATCATCAAACTCCTTTCTCGAATAAAATTAAGTTTTACGTTAGTCTTATATTGCCAATAATTACATCTGAAATATTTACGAACAAATTCATTTTGAATAAAAAACTATATAAGAATAAAATTTAAGAAATAAACATATATATCATTCATCTATTTACTACATAATTAGAAAACATAGATAAATCATGTTTGTATTTTAACATGTTTATCTATGTTTTGCAAGTGTTTTTTTGTTAATTTTTGGTATTTTATGATATATTAACTTTATTTTTCTTTTTTTATCAAACAATATCTTTCTTTTTTATTTTTACATTTTATTAGGCATTTCAATTCCTAATAAGTTTGCTCCTATCTTTAACACCTTACCAACCGCATATGTTAGGAAAACCCTAGCATTTTGTATCTCTTTATCTTCTACTAGTATTTTATTATCATTATAGAAATTACTAAAAGCTTTAGCCAAGTCGATTAGATATCTTGATAAAATGGATGGTTCTTCTTTTTCTGTTACTTGTATTAATATATTTTCAAAATTGTAAATTAGTTTTATACAATTTTTTGAAGCTTCATCTAATAAATTGTCAAACTTAACTTCTTCTATTTTGGGCATATATCCTGCTTTTTCTAGTACACTTTTCGTTCTTACATATGTATATTGAATATATGGTCCTGTTTCTCCTTGAAAATTTAAAGCCGTATCCCAATCAAATATTTGATCTTTTATTGTTGTTGTTGAAAGTGTATTGTATACAATCGCTCCTACCCCAACTTTTTTTGCAACTTCTTCTTTGTTTTCTAGTTCTGGATTTTTTTCTATAATAATTTCTTTTGCTTTTTCTATTGTTTCATTTATTAAATCCTCAATTTTTACTACATTTCCTAATCTTGTTGACATTTTTCCTGTTGGAAGATTTACCATTCCATATGATACATGCTCCAAACCTTTTACATATTTTTCGTCTACTAAATATCTTGCTACTGCAAATATTTGTTTAAAATATAGATTTTGTTCATATGCAACTACATAAAGACATTTATCAAAATCATATGTTTTTGCTCTATACATGATGGCTGCTAAATCTCTTGTTGCATATATTGATGAACCATTCGCTTTTTGCACAATACATGGTGTATCTATTCCAACATCTGTTAAATCAACAATTTTCGCACCTTCTGATTCCTTTAATATTCCTTTTTCATTTAATTTTTCTATTACTTCATCCATTTTATCTGCATAGAAAGATTCTCCTTTATATGAATCAAATTTAACATTTAAAATATCATAAATTTTATTAAATTCTACCATACTTAAATCTTTAAATTTATTCCACAAATCCACACAATATTGGTCTTTTGCTTCTAATAGTCTAAAATTTTCTCTACATCTTTCAAGGACGTTTTCATCTTTTTTACAAAGTTCATTAATTCTAACATACATATCCATCAATTTATTTATTGGATCTACTGATAAATCATATTCCTCTCCCCACATCTTATATGCTTCTATCATTTTTCCAAATTGTGTTCCATAATCTCCTAAATGATTAATTCCGATTGTATGATATCCTAAATATTTATATATTCTATATAGTGAATTTCCTATTAATGTTGTTCTTAAGTGACCTATATGAAATGGTTTTGCAATATTAGGTGCTGAATATTCTACGATAATGTTTTTTCCTTTTCCTATTTCTGATTTTCCATATTCTTCTTGATTTGCTATTTCTTCTAATACATCTTTTACCATTACATTTTGTTGGATATAAAAGTTTAGATATCCTCCTGCTACTTCTACTTTTTCTATGATTGCTTTATCTATTTGTATTTTCTCTTTGATATCATTAGCAATCATTGGCGGTGCTTTTTTTAACTCTTTTGCTAATCTAAAACATGGAAATGCATAGTCTCCATTGTTTGTGTCTTTTGGTATTTCTATATAGGTTTCTAATTCTTTTTCATCAATATTGACAACTTCTGCTATAGCTTTTGCAATTATCTGTTTAAAATCTATCATATTTCTCTTCCCTTCTTTGAACTTTTAAGACCATTTCTAAAGTTTTTTTCTTACAAGATTATATTATGTTTATCTTTAAAAGTCAATTCAATTATTGTATTTAACTTTACTAATAATATTCAAATTCTTGCAAATTGGCTTATTTCTTGATATACTATAATATATTTGCTAATAGCGAATATATTTTGTAACTATAGCCATATCTAATAACTAGTTTTTATAACATTAAGATATGGTGTAACCTGTCTTCTTTTCTGTAGAAAGGAGGAAGTAAAAATGCAAAAAGCATACATTGCTTTTCTTGGAAGCGTGGTTTGTCTTTTAACAACTCTGCTTCTAGCAATAGTGGCAATTTATATTGCCTACATTGCTCCCCAAGAGGAAGGTTTTATCCTCTATCTGGGACTATCAAGTTTAGGCTTTATTTTTGTTTCCATTTTCTTATTTAGATGGGGACACAGTCTGCTTATAGAAAAGCAATTACAAAAAGCGTTGGATAATAATTAATATTGTTATTCGACAAAATGCCGGTGACAACTTTTACGTTGTCACTGGTATTTTATTGCTTTTTCTTCATTTTATTGTTATACTCACTTTAGATTTTGTATTTCTCAATTCGTATAAACAGAATACATTTATCAAATATTGTTTATACTATTTTATACATATCTAATATATTCAAATTTAATAGGAGGTAATAAAAATGTCTACACCACATAATGAAGCAAATTTAGGAGATATCGCAAAAACCGTCATCATGCCTGGTGACCCACTTCGTGCAAAACATATCGCCGAAAATTTTTTAGAAAATGCCAAGTTAGTTAATCAAGTAAGAGGAATTTATGCCTATACAGGAACATATAAGGGAAAAGATGTAACTGTTATGGCTTCTGGAATGGGAATGCCAAGTATGGGAATTTATTCTTATGAATTGTTTAAGTTTTATGAAGTTGAAAACATTATCCGAATTGGTTCTTGTGGAGCCTATGTTCCTGAATTAAATCTATTTGATATTGTGCTTTCAAAATCTATTTTTAGTGAAAGTAACTTTGCCTTAACTTTTCATAACGAAGATTGTCATATTGTAGAAGCTAATCCAGAACTAAATACAAGAATAAAAGATGTTGCAAGCAAAAACAACATTCATGTTATAGAGGGAAACACCATTTGTAGTGATTGTTTTGATCCTTATATGACTCAAGAAGATTTTGATAGTTTTATGGCAAGAGTACCTAAAGATTTTCATGCTTTAAGTGCTGAAATGGAAGCTTTTGCCTTATGCTATAATGCAAAATTGTTAAATAAAAAAGCCACTTGCTTAATGACTGTTGTTGATTCAAGGTTTAAAACACAAGCTGCTACTTCTGAAGAAAGAGAAAATGGACTAGATAAAATGATTAAACTTGCTTTAGAATCTGTTTGAGACAAATGGGGCCAGGTCGGGTTTTGTCTCATTTTTGTCGAAAAATGAGACAAAACCCAACCTGGCCCCATTTGTCTATTTTTTGATTGATAATATTTTATATTTCATAACACCTGCTGGTGCGTTTACTTCAACTACTTGATTTTTCTTAGCACCTAATAAAGCTTCTCCTAGTGGTGATTCATTTGATATTTTGTTTTCGGTTAAATTTACTTCTGTTGAACCTACAATAGTATATTCGATTTTTTCGTCAAATTCAACATCTAGTACTTTTACTTTGTTTCCAATTTGAACAGTTTCTGTATCTATATCTTTTTCATCAATGATTTTTGCATGTCTTAATTTATTTTCTAATTCAGCTATTTTAACTTCATTTTCTGCTTGTGCATTTTTTGCTTCATCATATTCTGAATTTTCTGATAAATCACCAAATCCTAATGCAACTTTTATTCTATCTGCGATATCTGCTCTCTTTTCTGTTTTCAAAAAATTTAATTCCTTTTCTAAATTATTATACCCTTCTTGTGTTAATATAACTTCCTTTTCTTCCATAGTAATTCCTCCTTGAATTTATGTACATATTTGTGCTAGCTTTTATGAAGCAATTTTGCACCCGTACGCATAAAATCTTTAATTTTGTTATGCATACTTTCCATATCTTACGGCAGAAAATGAAATTTGTCAATACAAATTTCATTTTTTAATTATATTCTTTTTAAACAATATATAATTTACCGCTAAAATTGTCTAATTGTTCTAAGTTATGCTATACTATAACTTTAGATTATATATTCATAGATTATAGTAAAACAATTGCTATTTAACTAATATATTATTTTATTATATTTTCTAATCTTTTAAATATTTTTTAAATCCCCTCATATAATCGATTCCAGAAAATATCGTTGCAATGGTTTGTATAATCATCATCACTGTAACAACTAGGTTTAATATGAAATCTGCTCCTTGTAGGCTACCATTAAAACATTCTCCAAATGCATATAAGTCTAGAAATGCTAAAATAATGGCTACCATTTGGGTAACAGTTTTCAATTTTCCCCATTTAGATGCTGCAATCACTTCTCCACCTTTTTGTACAGCAATTAATCGATATCCAGATACTAAAAATTCTCTTGCTAATACAATAATTGGAATCCAAGCTGGTAGTTTTCCCATCTCTACCAACATTAGCATAGCTGCTAATACTAATATTTTATCTGCTAAGGGGTCTAAAAATTTCCCAAAAGTTGTCACTTGATTTCTACTTCTTGCAAGATATCCATCTAGTTTATCTGTTAAGGATGCTAATATGAATATAAAATCTATTACTAAATAGGCAATTGGTATTCCCCATAAATCTCCTTGTATCCCTAAAAATGGTATAATTACCATAATTGGAACTAGTATGACTCTAAATATAGTTAGTTTATTTGGTAAATTCATTTTTTGATTCATTCCCTTCATAAAGGTAGCTTCGTTAAAATTTTGAATTTTTCTAACATTCCCTTTTATTTTCTATCTATTTTCTTTATTATATACAAAATTATTGTATTTTTCAAAAAGCACATTTCTATTATAATTTATTATATTTTTCAATCCAATACTTTATTGCATTAACATTTCTATTGCTTTTTGTAATTGCGTATCTTGACTTCTTTCAATATCAAATACATTTTCAACAGTTTCTGGTAACTCAACTGTTTCATCTGGTTCAATTCCAACATTATTAATTTCTGTTCTATTTGGTGTCAAATATTTTTCTGTTGTTATTTTTAATCCACTACCATCAGGAAGTGACAATATTTGCTGGATAACACCTTTTCCGTATGTTTTGGTTCCTACTGTTCTTGCCTTTCCCAAGTCTTTTAATGCTCCTGCTAATATTTCAGATGAACTTGCCGTATTTTCATTTGTTAATATGATAACTGGCATATTTACAATTGGATCATTTTCTGATTTTTCTACTGTTTCATTGTTATCTTTATCTACCTCATAAAGTAGCACTGAATCTTTATCTGCTATATATCCTGCTATTTGTAGTGCTTCATCAACAATTCCTCCACCATTATTTCTTAAGTCAATAATTAATGAAGTAATGCCTTGTGATTGCAATTCTTCAAATTTTGTTTTAAATTCTTCTGCTGTATTTTCATCAAATGAAGAAAATTCTATATAGCCAATGTTATTTTCCAATACTTCTCCTTCTACAGGATTTACCACTATATTCTCTCTTGTAATTTCAAAATCAAGCGTTTCTTCTCCCCTTAAAATTTGTAATTTAACAGTTGTTCCTTCTTCTCCTTTAATTTTTGTTGAGATAGCTGTCATATCTTCTGCTGTACATTCTTCCCCATTTACAGAAATAATAAGATCTCCTGGCTTAATTCCTGCTTTTTCAGCTGGACTATTTTTGATTGGTGACAATACCATAATTCTATTTGATTCTGTATCTTGTACCATATAGATACCAATACCTACGAAATTTCCCATTGTGTCTTCTAAATAGTCTTCCATATCTTCTTTAGAAATATATTCTGTATATGGATCATCTAACCCTTCAATATATCCTTTTATTGCTCCTTCTTTTAAGCTTTCTTCATCCACTTCACCTAAGTAATATTTTTCAATCAAAGAGTGATACGTATCTAGTGTTTGTGAAATATCTTGACTTCCTTCAGATGTCATAAGTGTTAAATATTTATTTAAACTATTTCCTTTTACAAAATATTGATAGAATCCAATTGATGTTATTAAAAATGTTATAAATGCCACTAAAACAACTAACATTATGATTCTATATACTTTATATCTTTTCTTCTCCTCCATTAGTTTCCTTCCTTTCGCATAAATAATTTTTCTTTATATTTATTATATTTCACAATCCAATTACAAATTCCAAAAAGAAGGATTGAAAAAAGATTCTTCAATCCCTCTTTTCATTGTATAGGAAAATTTAAAAATACAAATTAGGATTTACTCTACAATCATCTCCATATTTTGTAGCACTATAGCTATAGGTATATGGTGATTTTCTTACTTCAAAATGCAAATGTGGTCCTTGTGAATTTCCAGAATTTCCACTTTTCATAATCATTTGTCCTTGTGAAACAGTTTCTCCTGGTGATACACAGATTGATCCAGGTGTTCCATGCGCATACCAAGTTTGTAACCCATTAGCATGTTGAATAACTACATATGTTCCATAACTGGTTGTTAAACTTTTGGTAGTTAATACAACACCATCTGCTGCAGCATAAACCGGAGTTCCTATACTTACTCCATAATCAATTGCTCCATGAAATCTACCACTTGAATAATATCCATTACAAGTAACGGTTCCTCCATTTACTGGTATGATAAATCCTCCTGCATTAGAAGTCCCACTGGTTGAACTTCCACCTGAAGAATTTGAACCATTTGATGAGTTTCCTCCCCCAGTAGATGGCTTTTTATTAGCTAATTCTTCTAGTTGTTTTCTATATTTCTCTTGTGCAATTTTAATATCGTTCAAAATCTGTTGATTATCTCTTGTTAAATCATCAATTTCCTCTTGTAAATCTTGTTCTTCTTGTGATAATTGAGATACATATTTGCTCTTTTCATTCTTAGCAGTCTGTAACTCAGCTGATTTACTTTCTTTTTCAGCTTTTGAATTGTCCAATTCTTTTTTATTTGTTTCTAATGTTACTTTTGCTTCTTCTATTTCCTTTTTTTCATTTTCTATTTTTTCCATCAAACCTATATCTGCCTCAGCAATCTGAGATACATAATAATAGTTTGAAATCAAATCTGTTAAACTTTCTGAAGAAAGCAATACATCTAAAAATGAAGTTTCTCCTGCTTCATAGGTCGCAACTAATCTTTTTTCTAGTAGTTCTTGTTGTTTATCATAATTTTCTTGTTTTTCATTAATTTTATTTTCTGCTTCTGCTATTTGTGTATTTAAAGTATTAATTTTGTAATCCAAATCTCCTATTTGACTTTCATAATTTGCTATTTGACTATTTAATTCATCTACTTGTTTTTGTACATCACTTTTTTCTTGAGAAACTTCATTCTTTTTTTGTTCTGCCTCGTCTATCTTTTTTTGATTGTCAGACTGTTCATTTTGTAAATCTGTTATTTCATCTGCATATACAATGCCATTATATTGCAATAACAATACAATAATCATTAGTCCCCCTAGTATCTTACCAAATACTTTCTTCATAAGTTCCTCCTTTTTGGTTTATTATAATTTTACGCAAGTAAAATTATGTGCAATCATTAGAGCAAAGCGACATTCTTGTATAGGAAAAACTTGATTTTTCCTATACAAGAACAATAGCAACATGATAAAATTTTTCTAGTTTAGTTACCAAAACCATTATGGTAAATATGGTTTTGGATTAACAGGTGTTCCATTTACTCTTACCTCAAAATGTAAATGGTATCCAGTTGAATTCCCTGTTGTTCCTACACTCATAATTTGTTGTCCTTGGCTTACAGTTTGTCCTACACTGACTAGCCTTGAACCTGGTGCACCATGTGCATATAAAGTCATTGTACCATCATGATGATTAATAACAATATATTCTCCATAACTTCTATAATTTCCATTTGCATATTTTAAAGCTGTTGATGTAACAACTGTTCCTGCTTTTGCTGCTAATATTGGTTTACCTGCTATTCCTGCACCACTAAAATCTACACCTGTATGTCCACTATATCCCATCCAGCCTGTTGTAATACTATATCCTACAATCGGTCTTATATATCCACTAGAACTTGGATTATTGACAATATTTGAAACATTTGAATTTCCTGCGTTTGCTGCTTCTTGTTTTGCAATAGCTGCCAATTGTGCTTGTATATCTCTTTTATCTTGTTCAAATTGTTCTAATTCTGCTTGTGTATTTTTTTCTTCTTCATTTAATTGTGCTACATAACTATCTTTTTGACTTTTCGCATTTTGTAATTCTGTTGTTTTTTGTTGTTTTTGGGCTCTTGTGCTATCTAATTCTTGTTTACTTGTTTCTAAGGTTTGTTTTGCCTTTTCAATTTCTTCTTGTTCTTGTTTTATTTTATCCATTAATTCCATATCACTTTCTGCTATTTCAGAAATTAAATAATAATTAGAAATTAAATCTGTTAAACTTTCTGATGAAAGTAGAACGTCTAAAAATGAAGTTTCTCCTGCTTCATATGTTGCAACCAACCTTTTTTCAAGCAATTCTTGTTGATTATCGTAATTTTCTTGTTTTTCATCTAATTTATCTTGTGCGTCCTCTATTTGAGAATTGATATCTGATATTTGGTTATTTAACTGATCCAATTCTGATTGATAAGAAGAAATCTGTGTAATTAATTCTTCCACTTGTTGTAATGTTTCAGATTTTTCTGCATTGATATTTTCTAGTTCTTCTTTTGCTTCTTCTATTTTTTGATCTGTTTCTTCACTACTTGCATTTAGTTCTGACTTTGTTGCAGCAAGAACTACATTATATTGTAACAAAATAATTGCTATCATTAAAATTCCTATGATTTTGAGACTAATTTTTTTCATTTTGTTTCTCTCCTCTTTTTTCAGTTTGTTTTTTCAATTTACTTCATTGTTTCTTTACCTTATTTCTGTTTATCCTAAATTGTACTTTATAAGATATGTTCTATACTATCTTATTGCTGTGTTGTATTTTGATTTTCACTTTCCGTTTCTTCTTTATCATTATTATTTTGTGATTCTGGAATAACTCCATTTGTTATATATTCTATTGGATTTGTAACCACACCATTAATTCTTACTTCAAAATGGGCATGTGGTCCTGTTGAATATCCAGTTGAACCAACTTTTAAGATTGCTTCATTTCTCTTCACTGTTTGTCCAACTGTTACTAAAATTTCTGATCCATGTGCATACAATGTTGAAATTCCTCCTCCATGGTCTATGATTACCATATTTCCATATGCAGTATTATATTCTGCTTTTGTAACAATTCCATCATTTGCAGCTACAAAATTCGCTCCTATTGGTGCACTGATATCTACACCTGTATGTAATTTATATTGTCCTGTAATAGGATGTACCCTCATTCCATAATTTGAGGTAATTTTGGT
>CALXJS010000002.1 GCA_944388685.1 uncultured Clostridia bacterium
GGAGTTTTACATTTCCACGACGCAGATTATTTTGTACAACCAATCTTTAACTGTTGTTTAATTAATATATCAGATATGCTAGATAATGGAACCGTTATGAATGGAAAAATGATAGAAAGTCCAAAGAGTTTCCAAGTAGCATGTACAGTTACAACACAAATTATTGCAGCAGTTGCAAGTAACCAATATGGTGGACAATCAGTAGACTTAAAACATTTAGGAAAATATTTAAGAAAAAGCTATAATAAATTTAAATCAGAAATAGAGAAAAAATATAAAGGTAAATTATCAGATGATATAATAGAAGATTTAGTACAAGATAGATTAAAAGCAGAATTAAAAGCAGGTGTACAAACGATTCAATATCAAATCAATACGTTAATGACAACGAATGGACAATCTCCATTTGTAACCTTATTCTTACATCTAGAAGAAGGAGATCCATACATCAAAGAAAATGCCATGATTATTGAAGAAGTATTAAGACAAAGATATCAAGGTATTAAAAATGAAGCAGGCGTATATGTAACACCAGCATTCCCAAAACTAGTATATGTATTAGATGAATGTAACTGCCTAAAAGGTGGAGAATATGATTATCTAACAAAATTAGCTGTTAAATGTTCAGCAAAGAGAATGTATCCAGATTACATTTCAGCTAAGAAAATGAGAGAAAATTACGAAGGTAATGTATTTAGCCCAATGGGATGTAGAAGTTTCTTATCTCCTTGGAAAGATGAAAATGGAAACTATAAATTTGAAGGAAGATTTAACCAAGGTGTTGTTAGTATCAACTTACCACAAGTAGCCATTGTTGCAGATGGTGATGAAGATAAATTCTGGAAATTATTAGATGAAAGACTAGAACTATGTAAAGAAGCTTTAATGTGCAGACATTATGCATTACTTGGAACACATTCAGATATTAGCCCAATTCACTGGCAATATGGTGCGATTGCAAGATTAGCAAAAGGTGAAAAAATAGACAAATTATTATATGGTGGCTATTCAACAATTTCATTAGGATATATTGGTGTATATGAAATGACAAAAGTTATGAAAGGTGTATCACATACAACACCAGAAGGACATGATTTTGCAATTAGAGTTATGAAACACTTAAGAGAAACAGTTAATAGATGGAAAGCAGAAACAAACATTGGATTTGCATTATATGGAACACCAGCAGAAAGCTTATGTTATAAATTTGCTAGAATTGATAAAGAAAAATTTGGAACAATCAAAGATGTAACAGATAAAGGATATTACACAAATTCATATCATGTAGATGTAAGAGAAAAAATCGACGCATTTGAAAAACTTGGATTTGAAAGCGAATTCCAAAAAATATCATCAGGTGGAGCAATCTCATATATCGAAATACCAAATATGCAAAAAAATATAGATGCATTAGAAACAGCTGTTAAATTTATCTATGATAATATTCAATATGCTGAATTTAATACAAAATCAGATTACTGCCATGTTTGTGGATTTGATGGAGAAATTATCTTAAATAAAGATAATGAATGGGAATGTCCAAACTGTGGAAACAAAGACCATTCAAAAATGACAGTTGTTAGAAGAACTTGTGGATATTTAGGAGAGAACTTCTGGAATGCAGGAAAAACAAAAGAAATTAAACAAAGAGTAATGCATTTGTAAGAAAAGTGGCTTTGCCATATGTGCAAAATTGCTTCGCAATTACACGAATATAAGTAGCGTAACCTTGTTGTATACGGAAAAATCCATATATAGTCAAGACAAAAGCCGATTTTTTCCTATACAATAAGAAAGGAGTTTGTTAACAAAATCAAAGATTTGGAACGTTGGATGGAAACACCCAAACGTTCCAAAATTTATCCATATTGTAGATGAAGAAAAGAGGGAGAAAATATGAATTATGCAGATATAAAAAGAGTAGATGTAGCAAATGGAGAAGGCGTTAGAGTATCCGTATTTGTAAGTCGGATGTAATCATCATTGCAAAGGTTGCTTTAATAGATGTGCATGGGACTTTGAATATGGTAATAAATTTACAGAAGAACAAATAGACCAAGTTATTAACTATCTAGACCATGACTATATCTCAGGCTTATCCCTTTTAGGTGGAGAACCATTAGAAAAGCAAAATCAAGAAGGACTACTACCATTAGTAAAAAAAGTCAAAGAAAAATTTCCAGATAAAAATATATGGTGTTATACAGGTTTTGATTTTGAAAAAGAAGTTGTGGGAGAAATGGCAAAAGAAAATGAAACAACAAAAGAACTTTTAAAATATATAGACGTTATGGTAGATGGTAAATTTGAAGAAGATAAAAAAGATTTAAGTCTAAGATTTAGAGGCTCTTCAAATCAAAGAATATTAGATGTACAAGAAAGTCTAAAAGAACATAAACCAGTAGATTTTAAATTAGATTGAGACAATTCGGGCCAGGTCGGGTTTTGTATCATTTTTGTCGAAAAATGTAAAAAAATATCTACTGATAACAAATAAAAGGGGGATTTATGAATTATATAAAAAATTTATATAATGAGAATATTAGATTTAGAATATGCATATCGTTTATTCTATTTACAATTCTATTTGGAATTATTGGGTATTTTATTAAAGAGAAAGTATATGATATATATTGGACACATGTACTATTTCTTGATACTTTTAATTTGAAAACAAACTGGATCGTTGGGCAAATATGTATACCAAAATTTTCATTTTTTATTTTATTTGCAATTGGGTTATTGCTTACTTGGAAAGTGACACTAAAATGTGTGTTAAGTAAGAAATATGCAAAAGAAGATATTATAAAATCAATAAAAGCGATTACTATAATCATTATATTGATAATTATTTGTGCAAAAATAATTTTCTTTCTAAAAGATAATAATGCATTGCATGAAATATTAAAAAATCATATTGAAATAAAATCTGAGATGCTAGAAAATATGAAACAAGCAGGATGGGATGAAAAAGATATAGAAATGCAGGAAAAGGCACTTAACGCTACAACTACTAAGCTAGAAGTGCTTGAAAAGATTTTAATGCCTGGTTATATTATAGAAGTAGTAGGATTAGTTGTTATAGCACAAGTATGTAGTATATATGCGAAAAGAAAAACAAAAAAGTTTTTTGAAAATTTTTAAGAAAAATAAGAAAAAAATTCCTAGAGTCTTTTACTCTAGGAATAAATTTATATAAAAATAATATCAATAAAGTGTTTATATGTCAATAAAAATTTGCTGAATTTTAAAAATAACTTTTTACAGAATTACAAAATTTTTGTTGTTGAAAAAAATTGTAGAAAAAGCAACTGTGCAAGCTATGGGAAATAACAAGTATGGAAATATTGAAGAAAGTGAGTTACAAGGTGAGTTAGATAAAGAAACAGGAGAAGGGAAAACACAAGTAAGTATAATAAGGAAAAAACGTATTGTTCAGTTTATAGATTCACAAAGAATGTATCGAGTGGATGATAATGGAAATGTATTTGAATATGTATATACAGATTTACCAATTATGGAAAATGGAAGTGATTTTAATACTAGAATGAATGAGTATAAAACAAGTATATTAACTGTAACAGTTCTAGATAATATGAATATACCAGAAAATGCTTATCAAGTTTTTGATGTCTCAAAAGAACAAGATGGAACTGCAAAAGCATGGCTTGTCCCAAATGAGGAAAATGTAAATATGTATGATTTATATATAGGTGGAAATGAGGGGGTAGACATTGAAAATTGTTCAGGAATGTTTTCTTATTTTTCAAATTGCGTAAAAATAGATTTAGAAAATTTATATACTGACAAAGTTACAAACTTTATAGGAATGTTCTCATGGGATACAGAATTGCAGGAAATCAATTTGTCAAATATGAATACATCTAATGCAAGAAGTATGAATAGTATGTTTAATAAGTGTACAAGTTTAGCAAAGTTAGATGTTAGTAATTTTGATACAAGTAATGTAACAAATATGGCTGCAATGTTTTATCAATGTGCGTTTACAGAAATTGCTCTTAGCAATTTTAATACAAGTAATGTGACTGATATGAATGAAATGTTTAGACAATGTTTTTATATTACAGAATTAGATTTAAGTAGTTTTGATACAAGTAGTTTAACTAGAACGGATTTTATGTTTTATGGGTGTGGTGCTAATCTAAAAACAATTTATGTAAGTGATAAGTGGACAAATGATAAAATAACATTGAGTGACAATATGTTTTATGGATGTACTAGTCTATCAGGAGCAATAAGTTATGATAGTACAAAAGTAGATATAGGATATGCGAATTATGAAAATGGCTATTTTACATACAAAGAATAAAAATTTATCTAGGTTTGAGCCAATTCGGGCCAGATGATGATTTTTTGCTCCGTCCCCAAAATCATCACCTGGTCCGAATTGGCTCATTTTAAAAATCTATCCAACAATTGTTTCCTACACAAATTTTCAAATTCATCATTTAAAGGTTCTAGAACAGTATTTTCCTGATATTTTCTATCTAAGCAATGTTTAATAATATAATCGGTAAGTTCAGGATTTTTAGAAAGAAGGGGACCATGTAAATAAGTTGCAATCACATTTTCTTTAAAAAAGCCTTCTTCTGTGTCGCCAAATTTGTTTCCATTGCCAAATAATACTTTACCAAAAGGGCTAGGAATATCATAGGTTTGTCCACCATGATTTTCAAAGCCTATAACTTTTGTGGAAATTCCATTTAATTGAACTTCAAGTACGATATTTCCAATACATCTCTTTTTTCTGTCAGCAATAGCTTCTGTATAATAAGGGAAGATTTCCAAACCAGGAATGACATTTCCTTCAACACCTTTATAATATTTACCAAATAATTGATAGGCACCACAAATTAATAGAAAGAAGACAGCTTCATTTTCAGCTTCTTTAATTTCTTCTTTATATTTTATCAAGTCTTCTGATAAAATACTTTGTTCATTATCTGCACCACCACCTGCAAAAATGATATCATAACTTTTAAAGTCTGGTTTTTCATCTCCTATTGAATATCTATCTACAATACAGTTAAATCCACGTTTTTCTAGTCTATATTTTAATACTTGTATATTTCCATAGTCTCCATATAGTTCTAGCATATCGGGATATAGGTATAATATTTTTAATTCTTTCATTATCGTTTCAACTCCTATTTTAATAACTTGGTTTCAATTGTTAATTTATTTCAGTTTGAAAATTTCACTTCTAGTAGGTTGTAAAGATGTATAATTGGCAATTACATATTTTTTAGTTGTGTTGGTATATAATGCTTGTACGGCTTGTTCTAAATCAAGATAAGCTTCTATTTTCGTTTCATCAAATCCAGCGGTTTTAATTCTAATGGCAATGTCATAGCCTCTTGTTCCAGCCGTTACAATTCTTTTTACATTATTTAAATTATCAAAATTAATATCCCAAATCCAAGAAACATCAAAACCATCTGCTTTATTATCATTTAAAACAAATAGCAATTCTTTTTCTTCATCATCTTCATTTAATAATCGTAAACTTACATTAGCACCTGTTGGATTTTTTGCCAAATTAATGATTGTTTGGGCATCTTTTATGACTAATTTTTCTAGCCTTCCATTATTTAGTTCAAAATTTGCTAAGGTTTCTTGTATATATTTTGTATCAATATTATATAAAGAACAACAGCTAATGACTGCTGTAAAATTATAAATGATATAAATACTATTTGACTTTATTTTATATAACACATTATCAACTTCAAAGGTCATTTCATTTAGATTAATATTTTTTGTTTCTTTATAAATTTCATTATCTCCATATCCACAATTTGGACAAGCAAATTTTCCAATATGAGAATATTGATAATATTCATATTCCAAACGTGTTTTACAAAATGGACAGAATTTTCCTTCTCCAGCTTCTTTCATATTGTCAGTAGCAAATGGGTACCTATCAACATGGAAATAATAGACATTTTGATTATCAGGATTTGCCATTCCTAGTCTTGCAACATTTGGGTCATCATTATTTAAAATCAAGTTACCAGTATAGGTTTTTAGGAAATCATTGATTTTTAAAATTAAAGATTCAACTTCGCCATTTCTATCTAATTGGTCTCTAAAGAAATCTAGAATAACCAGCGTATCTAATCGAAAATCTTTAAATACAACAGGGACATAGCCTTCATCTACTTCAAAAACCAAATAGTCTGCTTTAATTTTTCCCGTTAGTGTACAAGATTTTAGCAGGGTAGAAAGAATACCAGTTTCCATATTGTTTCCTTCTTTATTACTAATTACTTTCTTTCCAGCAGTTTGAAAAACTGCACCAATAGCATTATTTGTCATAGTCTTTCCGTTTGTGGCAGTAACAGCGATTACAGGACAATTGACTTTAAAATATTTAAAGATTTCTGGATTCCAATCAAAAGCAATTTTTCCTAAAAAATTACCTCCATGTTTTCCACATAGTTTTAATACGATATTTAATAATTTCATTGCAAATATGATAAAAAAGTTCTTCATTTGTTATGCTCCTTTATAAATTTTATATTTGCATTATAGCATAACATAGAAAAAAGATAAAGTTCTATGAAATTTTTTAAGAAATATTGATTAAATAGAGAGTAAAAATAAAGAAATTATAAAAAATAAAATGAATATAATATTGGAAAAATAAGATTAGAAATTATATAAAATTTTACAAAACGTAAAGTTACTTTGTAAATTCAAGGAACAATGAATAAAAGAATTTTAAGTTTTTATCACTTGAAAAACAAATTGAAAGAATATATAATACAAAGGACAGTTCAATAACTGTCCTTATTAGTAATGTATAAAATTTTATATATAGCATAGGTTGTATTATAAAGAAATTATACAAAATAGATGTACAAGGAGAAATACATGATATATTTAAATAATGAAAAAAAGATAAATGAATTAAAAGAAAAAATGAATATAAACAGTATTTGTGTATTTTTGGATTTTGACAAAACAATTACAACAGGAGATAGTCAAGATTCTTGGGATGCTAGTGCTAATATAGAGGTATTTGGGAAAGAATTGTTAAATGTTCTAGGCAAATATTATGAAAAATATGGACCTATAGAATTGGATTATACGATAGACATAAAGGAAAAAGAAAAGTATATGGAAGAATGGTATGCAAAATGTATGGATTTATATTATGCATATCATCCTACCAAGGAAAAACTAAAAAAATCTATTGATAACAGTAAGTTAACTCTAAGAGAAGGGGTGCAAGATTTTCTTTTAAAATTGTATAAGGGAAATGTGCCAGTCATTATTTTGTCAGCAGGAATTGGAAATGTCATAAAACAATTTTTAAAAGAAAAAGGATGTGATTATGATAATATTACAGTCATAAGTAATTTTATAAAATTTGATGAAAAGGGAAACATGAAAAAATTTTCTGATAATTTGATTCATACACTTAATAAAAATATAGATAAATTAGGAATTATAGAAATAAAAGAAAAAATAGAAACAAAAGAATATAGAATTGTCATTGGTGATTTAATAGAAGATATTTATATGGTAGGAGATTATCCAGTAAATCAATTACTTAAGATAGGATTTTTAAACAAAAATATTACTAAAAATTTAGCGGTATATAATGAAAATTTTGATATTGTGCTAACAGAAGGAAATAATTTTTATGATATAGAAAATCATATAAATTGTTAAGTTATACAATTTTAAATTGAAAATAAAGAATGTTTGTACAGATTTCTAACAATAAAATTTGATTAATAAAATGATTGGAAAGGATATAATAAAATGGAAATAGAAGAGATACAAAAAAATAGCAATAATAAAGAAATTATGATGCAAGCAGTAAAAGAAAATGGAAAAAATTTAGAACTAGCATCAGAAGAATTACAAGATGACAAACAATTAGTTATGCAAGCATTAGAACAAGATGGAGAGGCTTTGGAATTTGCAAGTACAAGATTAAAAGGAGATAAGGAAGTACTACAATTAGCAACCAAAACTGCACCTTGGACAATTTGTTACGCATCAGAGGAATTAGCAGGAGATAAAGAAATTATGTTAGAATGTTGCAAACATTATGGACAAGCGCTATATTATGCATCAGAGGAATTACGAGATGATAAAGAAGTGGTAAAAGCAGCAGTAGAAAATAAAGGCATTATTATTAAATATGCAAGTAAACGATTAATTGATGATAAAGAATTAGCAGAGATTGCAGTAAAACAAAATAAGCAAGCATATCATTTTATATCGAATAAATTAAAAAAAGACGAAGATATAAAAAAATTAATGGAATAACAGCATTGCTGAAAGGGAAAAAATTTCTATATAATCAAAATAACATCAAAAAGATGTTATTTTTTTCATATAGGGGTTGCAAATCATAATAATATATCTTAGAATATATGAGAATTGAAACAGATAAAACCTAGCAAAGGAGAAAGGAAGGATTTTTATGAGAGTATTAGTTGTATCAGATATCCATGGTTCAGGGGTATATGCTGACAAATTAAAAGAAATTATAAAAAAGGAAAAACCAGAAAAGATAATGGTATTAGGAGATTTATACTATCATGGACCTAGAAATCCATTAACAGATGGATATGACCCTATGAAAGTAACAAAATTATTAAATAGTGTAAAAGATAAGTTAGAAGTTGTAAGAGGAAACTGTGATGCAGAAGTAGACCAAATGGTTTCTGAATTTGAAATAAAAGAAAATATATTAGAAAGAATCAATGGAAAAAATATGTTTTTTACACATGGGCATAAATATAATATAGATAATTTGCCAAATGAAGATTTTGATATTATGTTTTATGGACATTTTCATACCTGTTTTATCAAAAAATATGATAACCAATTATTTGTAAATCCAGGTTCAATTTCATTGCCAAAAGAGAATACACCACATAGTTATGCAATGATAGAGGAAAAAGATATTGTTATTAAAGATGTTGATGGAAATGTGATAGAAGAATATAGATATAGAGAATAAATGGTTCATTGGGGACGTGCCAAATTGTTTCATTTTGAAACCAAAAGGGACAGACCTGTATGAATTAAATAACAAATAAATCCAATATAATAGTTATAAAATTTTATGCAATTAAATGTGCTAGTGAAAGAATATTACAAATTCTTACATTATCAAGTAGGAGAATCTCAGACTTGCGGTTCAGAGGTGCCTGCTTTATAATGTTAGAATTTGTATATTCTGTAACGCCAGCCATTTAATAAATAAAATTTTATAACTATTATATTGGATTTTATTAACTATTATAAATAATTTAATAGGTCTGTCCCTTTTGGTTTCAAAATGAAACAATTTGGCACGTCCCCATTCCCATTAAATCCATTCTTTGTATTTCTTGATATAAATTTTCTTAGCAAACATTGCTAAAATACAATATAGGAAAGTTACTACAAAAATTAAAACAATATATTGTGCAGCAATTGGAACTAATCCAATAAAACTTCCTAAAGGTGTAAATGGTACAATAATTCCTACTAAAATTAATAGGATAGAAGAGAAATATACCATTTTGTTTGCATTACTTTGTATGAAAGGTATTTTTGCAGTTCTGATGATATGCATTCCTACTAAGTTTGATACAATACTATACGTAAACCAGATAGTTTGGAAAAGTGCTGCTTCTCTAACGCCAAAGATGAACCATAAAGAAGCAAATACGACTAAGTCAAAGATAGAACTAACTGGTCCCATAAATAACATGAAGTGTTTTAAACTCTTTATATCTAATTTTTTAGGTTTTCTTACAATTTCAGCATCTACATCATCGAAAGGAAGCGTCATTTGACCAAAGTCATATAGCAATCCTTCTACTAATAATTGGATAGGTGTTTCAGGTAAAAATGGTAAGGCAATACTTGCTACAATAACAGATAATACTTCTCCAAAGTTAAAGCTTGTTGCTAATTTAATATATTTCATTAAGTTGGCAAACGTTTTTCTTCCTTCTGTTACACCATCTAATAGAACGTTTAAGTCCTTTTCTAGTAAGATAATATCTGCAGATTCTTTGGCAATATCAACAGCGGTATCAACAGAAATACCAACATCGGAATTGGTTAGAGAAGGGCTATCATTAATGCCATCACCCATATAACCTACAACATTGCCTTGTTCTTTTAACAATCGAACAATTCTAGCTTTTTGGATTGGAGATAATTTTGCAAAAATATTATTTTTCTTAATTAATCTATGAACAGCAACATCTGATAATTTGTCTAGTTCACTTCCAAGGATAATGTTTTTAGATTTGATATTTACCTTATCACAAATACATTTGGTAACTTCTGCATTGTCGCCTGTTAAAACAATTACACGAATTCCAGCTTTGTTCATTCTTTCAACAGCTTCTTTTGCACTCTCTTTAGGTGGATCTAAAAATCCAATAAAGCCAATTAATATCATATTTTTTTCATCTTTTACTTCAAAGTCGTAACCAGGTTGATTGCTATATTTTTTACAAACAGCAATAACTCTTAGACCTTCTTTATTTAAGTTTTTACTGATTCTTTGGATATTTTCTTTGATGTCTTTAGTTAAAGGAGAAACCACACCTTTATACTCTACAGAAGTAGAAATATTTAAAATTTCTTCTACAGCACCTTTTGTAATTAATTCATCTTTACCTTCTTCATTTTTAACAGCAATAGATAAACGTCTACGAGCAAAATCAAAAGGAATTTCATCTAATTTTATATATTTACTTGTTAATTCAGGCATATTATATTCGCTACCTCGTTTGATAACAGCTTCATCAATATTACTTCTTAAACCAGTTTGAAGACTGGCATTTAAATAGGCATATTTTAGAACACCAAGGTCTTCATCGCCATTTATGTCTAAATATTTTTCAAGAACAATTTTATCCTCTGTCAATGTTCCTGTTTTATCAGTACATAAAATATTCATAGCACCAAAATTTTGGATAGCGTCTAATTTTTTAACAATTGTCTTTTTCTTAGACATCTTTACAGCACCTTTTGATAAACAAGATGATAAGATAACAGGAAGTAGCAAAGGGGTAATAGCAATGGAAATAGCAACTGCAAAAGTAAATGCTGTAACAATACTATGTTTTGAAAAATTAAGGATAAAGACAACAGGAATAATGATTAGCATAAAGCGAATTAATAATTTACTAATACTTTCAATTCCTTTTTGAAAAGCCGTTTTAGGTTTTCCAGAAGTTATTGTATGAGCAATCTTTCCAAAATACGTGGAATCAGCTGTTTTTATAACAACACCCTTAGCACTACCAGAAATAACATTGGTCCCCATAAAACAAATGGTGTCTAAATCTGCAATACTATCTAAATCTTCTGGTTGTACCTGAGATTCCACCGTTTTTTTAACTGCTTCAGACTCTCCTGTTAAAGAAGATTGTCCTACATATAAATCGGTTGCTTCAATAATTCTTAAATCAGCAGGAATCATGCTACCAGCAGAAAGACTAACAATGTCTCCAAGAGTTACCTCTTTTATAGGAATTTGTATTTCTTTACCATCTCTTATGACATGACAAGTTGTGGCAACCAATTCTTTTAGTTCGTTGGCAGCTTTATTAGAACGATACTCTTCAAAAAAGTCTAATAAAGTACTTGCAGTGACTAAGATAGCAATAACAATAATGTTGGCATAGCTAGGTGTTTCTGGTAAAATAACATCGGTATAGCATAGAAGTAATGTAATTCCTAATAAAATTAAGTTAAAAGGTGTAAAAAGACTTTCAAAAAAGTAATGATACCATCTTTTTGGTTTTGCCTGCCTAATAATATTTGGTCCTAATTGTTTTAGCTTATATGCAGCTTCTTCTGAACTAAGACCATTTTCTTTAATTTTGTATTTTTTCATAAAATCGTCTTTGGATAGTAAACATTCTTGTCCATAAAGTTTAGATACGTTTACCTCCTCTTTTGTGTTTGCCATAAATACAATCATCTCCCTTTCTTTTGTTAAAAATCTCTTTTGGAATCAAAAATCAATTTTTTAATTCACATATTGTTTTCGTTCTCATTCATTATACCACAAGAAAATAAAAATAAAACAAAATTGTAAAAAAATACAAAAAATATATTGTAAAAATATAAAAGTTTTGTATATAATTGATTTGAAATAATAAAGGGAGGGATTGATATATGATTTCAGTTAAAAATTTATTTGATAATGATGATGTAAAAATTATTGAAAGAAAAGGGAATATTTCGGTTGTTGAATTTCAAAGAGATGTTAGTGTTAATAAATTAACAGCAATGTCTGAATACTTTGCAGCAAAAATGAATGTTAAAAGAAGACAAGTTGTTATCCAATTACAAGGGGATGAATATGTAACTAGTAGTGGAGCAATGCAATGGATGGCTGGAAATATTGAATCAAAAACAAATGTAAAAGGTGTTGGAGATTTCATAGGAAAAGCTATTAAAGGAAGTGTAACAAGTGAATCAACTGTAAAACCAAAATATCATGGTACAGGATTATTAGCATTAGAACCAACATATAATTATATTTTGTTAGAAGATGTAGCTTCTTGGAATGGAAGTATTGTATTAGAAGATGGGCTATTCTTAGCATGTGAAGCTAGCTTAAATACAAATGTAGTTATGAGAAGTAATGTATCTTCTGCTGTATTAGGAGGAGAAGGATTATTTAATTTAAAATTATCTGGACAAGGGATTGCAGTTTTAGAAAGTCCAGTTCCAAGAGAAGAATTAATTGAGATAGAATTACAAAACGACCAAATAAAAATTGATGGAAATATGGCAATTGCATGGTCAGATGCTTTAGATTTTACTGTGGAAAAATCTACAAGAAGCTTGTTGGGTTCAGCTGTTGCAGGAGAAGGATTTGTCAATGTTTATAGAGGAACTGGAAAAATATTAATGTCACCAGTTAGACCAGAAGCTACGAATAATATTTTGACATATAGATCTAAACAATAAGATGACAAAAAAGAAAAATGAAGAAATATTTGCAAACTTTTTTTACAAATATTTCTTTATTATTTTTTTTACAAATTTAAAATAGACTTTTATGGCTTGCCATTTTTTATTGTATGGTCTATACTAAAAGAGAATACAAAAAATCATAACTGGGGGAACAAATGAAAACAGAGTTAAAGTATAAAGATAAAAAAGAATTAGCAAAAGCAAGACGACAAAATGCAAAAATATATCCAATTTATAAAATGTTTTCTTGGGATTTATTGTTTTTTTATTCCATAGAATTTTTATTTTATACCATAACAAAAAACGTAACACCATCAGATGTGTTAATTATCAATGGATTTTACTTGTTATTTAGAATATGTATGCAAATACCAGCGGTAGCCATTACAGACTTTTTAGGAAAAAGAAAAAGTATTATTTGTGGAAACATTATGCTTATATTTTATGTATTAATATTAATGCTAGGACCAGGAGCCATAAGTATTATTTTAGCTGATTTGATATTTTCATTAGGATATGACATAAAAACAATTGCAGAAGCCAATTTGCTATATGATTCTGTTTCAACAAAAGGTGGAGATGGATTATACTCAAAGTTAGATGCAAAAGGTGGTAGTTTATACTATATTCTAGATGGAATAGCCTCTTTAACAGCAGGATATTTGTTTGTCATTAACAACTATATTCCCTTATGTATTTGCTTAGGATTTATTATTATATCTACCATATTATCCGTTAAATTTAAAGATATCTATGAAGTTAAAAGAGAAAAAACAGAAAAATTAGAAATAAGAAAAGCATTTAAAAATTATGGCAAAGATTTAAAATCTGTTTTTCAATTTATATTAAAATCAAAGAGAATGAAAGCATTGATACTATTTCAAATTGTGTTTTATAGCTTAATAGAAATTATTGATATTTATAATAGTAGCTTGTTAGTAGATATAGGAATTCCAGAAGAACAATTTTCAATGATTTTTGCTATTTTAACATTTATTGGTGGTATTTCAATATCATTAAGAACAAGAATAGAAAAGAAATTTAAAAACAGAACACTGGCTTTTCTTTCTCTTATGTATATAGGTGCTTGTATTGTAATTGGAATCATAACAAATAGATATACAGATACTATAATTATACCAGTTATTTTGATAATGTTAGCAATACATAAAATTTGCACATCTATTTGGTACATTTTAGAAGCAAAATATGTAAGAAACTTTACAAAAGAAGAGGTTAGAAATAAAATTACGTTTACATATGAATTTATAGGAGGAATTGCTGCAAGTCTATTTTCTATGCTTGGGGGATTACTGATTGATTTAATAGATGTAAAACAAGCATTTTTAATTGTAGGATTATTGGCATTAGCTTGTATGATAGTAGTTTTAGATTATATGAGGACAAGGTTTGGATTAAAGCCAGAGGAATATAAAAAAGAAGATATAGAGTTAGAATAAAAAAATACGTTTACTTTTGTATATTTTTCTATATAATAACTTTATATGAAAAAAGAAGAGGAAAAAATGAAAGAATACCAAAAGGAATCAAATATAACAATCGTAATAAATGCTTTAAGAGAAATAATTGAAATATTTTCAGGACCATTTTTAACGACTTATTTTATAAAAACATCTTCAGAAAGTATAATAGATATAGCCATCTATAACATAATTTGTTATTTACTTTTATTAATCGGATCAGTAATAGTAGGATATATTATAAAAAATAAATTAAAAATGGCTACATTTAGAATAGGTGTAATTATCAATTTTATATATATTTTATCTATTATTATTTTAAGAGAAAAAGTAATAGAGTATCTATGGTTATTAGCAATTTTATATGGACTTGCAACGAGTTTATACTATATGCCATTCAATTTATTTTTGAGTAATAAAGTGAAAAATGAAGATAGAACAGGGTATGAAGTAAAAAAGAAATTAGTATCTTCAATAATAAATATCTTTATTCCCATATTATTGGGTTCAATTATTACAGTTACCAACTATACATTAACAGCAATTATCATATTAATCATTTCATTAATACAAATTATTTTGTCCTTTATTCTGAATCCACTTGAAGAATCAGGGGAAAGGTTTCATATAAAAAAGATATATACGATAATAAAGCAAAATAAAGATGTAAAAAGAATGATGTTAGTAGAGTATTTAACAGGATTAAGTGTTAATTATAGTGCATTATCAATCATAACCACAATTTTAATATATAATACGTTTCATACAGATTTTAATTTGGGAATAATAACTTCAATTGCATACATACTTCAATTATTGGTAATTTACTTATATGGAAAATGGTTTAAAGAAAACTCAGACAAACATATTATCATCTTATTATCTTTAATGCCAATTATAATATTATGTATATTTTTAATATATCCAAGTGATATTATGGTTATTGTTTATAATTTATGTTATACTATTTTTGTAAATGTATTAGGAACGATAAGAATAATAAGATTATATAATATATCAAACAGTAAGATGATCAATAGAACAAATCAAGAAGAATTTTGGTCAGTAAGAGAAATAAGTATAAACTTAGGAAGAATAACAAGTTTTATTGTTTTATTATTTGCTGGAATTACAGGAAGTAATAGCATATTAAATATTGTTATGGTTGTGCTTACTTTATTAATTTTTGGATTAGGATATATCTTAAGTAAAATTGATAGAGAAGAAATAGAAAAAGCAAAAAAAGGAAGTGAAATTGTATGAGATTTTATATTATTAGACATGGACAAACCAATTGGAATAAAAAAGGAAAAATTCAGGGGAAAACAGATATTGAATTAAATGAAGAAGGAATTGAACAGGCAAAAAAAGCAAGAAAAATATTAGAGAAATATCCGATTGATGTTATTGTATCATCTCCTTTAAAAAGAGCAAGAAAAACAGCAGAAATTATAAATGAGGTAAAAAAAGTGCCAATCATATTTGATAAAGCAATTGAAGAAAGAGGCTTTGGAGAGTTTGAAGGAAAAGTCAGGACAGAAATTTATGATGATATATGGAATTCAGAAATATTAGATAATTTTCAACTAAATAAACAATATAAAGGTGTAGAAACCATACAAGATTTATGTAACAGAGTATGGGGGTTATTTGATGAATTGAAACAAGATTATGAATATAAGAATATATTAATTGTTACACATGGAGGTGTAACGAGAGCAATAAGTGGATATTTTAATGGCGCAAATAAAGAAGGAATTTTAGAAGATTTGGGATTACATAATTGCGAAATTAAAATGTTTGAAAAATGAGATAAAATTTTAAACTATAAATATAATATATCTCTTCCTAGGATTTCTATACTGAACTGTAACGAAATAATAGAAAAATAGTGTGTAATTAACGAAAAGTATTGAAAAATCAATACTTTTTCGCTATAATTGGTGTAAAATAAGAAAAAGGTAAATCTGTTAAATAATTAATTAAAAAAGAAAATAAAAGGAGGCAATGACTATGAAGATAAATGGGGCAGAACTACTTGTAAAAGCATTAAAAAAAGAAGGTGTAGATATTGTATTTGGATATCCAGGTGGTCAAGCTATAGACATTTTTGATGCTTTGTATGATGAAAAATCAATAGAAGTAATCTTACCAAGGCATGAACAAGCCTTAGTGCATGCTGCTGATGGTTATGCAAGGTCAACTGGAAAAGTAGGCGTTTGTATTGCAACAAGCGGACCAGGAGCCACCAATTTGGTAACAGGTATTGCAACTGCCAATGCAGATAGTGTGCCACTTGTTTGTATTACAGGGCAAGTACCATTAGGAATTATGGGAAATGATGCTTTTCAAGAAGTAGACATTGTTGGTATTACGCGAAATATTTGCAAATATGCTGTAACTGTGAGAAGAAGAGAAGATTTAGGAAGAATTATAAAAGAAGCATTTTACATAGCAAGAACGGGAAGACCAGGCCCTGTATTAATCGATTTTCCAAAAGACATTCAAATAGCAATAGGAAATGACATATATCCAAATGAAGTATCTATCAGAGGATATAAACCAAATAGAGATGTTCACATTGGACAAGTAAAAAAGGCAATAGCAGAACTAAATAAAGCCAAAAGACCAATTTTTCTTTTAGGTGGAGGGGTAAATATTGCAAATGCAAATGAAGAAATTCAAAAGCTAATAGAATTGACAGGTGTACCAGTTGTTACAACAATGATGGGAAAAGGAGCAATTCCATCTACCCATAAATTATATCTTGGAAACTTAGGAATTCATGGTAGTTATGCTGCTAATCATGCAATAAGTGAGAGTGACCTTTTATTTTCTATTGGAACCAGATTTAATGACCGTATAACAGGAAAAATTGAAGAATTTGCACCAAAAGCAAAGATTATTCATGTTGACATAGATCCAGCATCTATTTCTAAAAATATAAAGGTAGATATACCAATTGTTGCAGATGCTAAAATTGCAATTGAAAAAATAACAGAATATGCAAAAAAATTAGATATTGAACCATGGGTTAAGACAGTTATGGAATGGAAAAAAGAATATCCAATAACATTAGCACATTATTCAGGATTAACACCAGATAAAATTATACAATATATAAATGAAAACTATAAAAAACCGATTGTCACAACAGATGTTGGTCAAAATCAATTATGGACAACACAATTTATTGAATTACAAGGAAATAAGCAATTATTAACTTCTGGAGGATTAGGTACGATGGGATATGGATTTCCAGCCGCAATCGGAGCACAAATCGGAAATCCAAAATCAAGAGTTTTTGCAATCTCAGGCGATGGTGGTGTACAAATGAATATTCAAGAATTGGCAACAGCGGTTTCATTAGAACTACCAATAACGCTTATCATATTTAATAACGAGTATCTTGGAAATGTTAGACAATGGCAAGAAATGTTATTTAAAAAAAGGTATTCAAGTACACACTTAAAATATAGAAGAAGTATAAAAGAAGAAAATGCCAATATACCATATACACCAGACTTTGTTAAACTAGCAGAGAGTTATTTTGCCTATGGAAAACGAATTACCAAAGAAGAAGAAATACCAGAAGCGTTCAAATTTGCAGATGAACATAAAAACGCACCAACAGTACTTGAGTTTATAATCGATAGTAATATTAATGTATCTCCAATGGTTCCAATTGGTAATGCGTTAAAAGATATGATTATGCAATGTTAAATTAAGAAAGAGGAAGTGATATTGTGGAAAAAAGATGGGTTTCTATGTATGTTGAAAATCAAATTGGTGTACTAGCAAAAATTACAGGACTTTTTTCAGGAAAAAATTATAATTTAGAGTCTATTTCAGTAGGAGAAACAGAAGATAAAACGGTATCTAGAATAACGATGGGACTTACCTGTGATAATCTTACTTATGAACAAATATTGAAACAATTAAATAGAAGTGTGGAAGTGATTAAAGTTTTAGACTTTACCAATATGCCAATACATAAAAAAGAATTAATGTTTATTAAGGTAAATTTGGATAGTGAAGCAGAAAAGAATGAAATTTTTCGCTTAGCACAAACTTTTAAATTTGATGTGATAGATTATAATGGAAAAACAGCTGTTATTCAAGCAATAAACAATGATAACGAAAATGAACAATTGATTCAATTATTTGAGAATCATTTTAAAAATGAAATTGAAGTTGTAAGAAGTGGAAGTATTGCGATTGAGAGAATTTAAGATGTTATGATAATGCAACCCTAATTTGTGGACTAAATGGATAAACACTTGTAGCAAAAAGTATGCTGTACTTGCAATTTATCACAAATGGAAAGATTAGTTTTTTGGAACTAATCTTTTTTTGCTTTTATTTAAAAAATTATAAAAAGTAAATAAATATGGTTTGTGTAAAAATAATTTTAAAATTTAAAAGTAACATAATGTTAAAAAATGAAAGTATAATAGATAAAATAATAAAAATTAAACTAATTATAGGAAAAAAATTTAATTTATCCTACAATTAGTTTAAAATATTATTGTCAAAATAGTTAATAGTTCAATTTAAAGTGAAATAATCTTTAGAATTGAACTATTTTTCATTTTAACACATATAATAAAATAAAGTTTTACAAAAACAATACAAAATGTATAAAAAATAATTGACTTGTACCCAAAAATGATGTAAAATTGAATAGAAAAGTTTAAAAGTGATACAATATTACAGGAGGTTGATAATAATGTTTACTTATATTAAAGCTAAAAACTTTAAATCTTTAAAAGATATTGAATTCAATTTAAATAAAACTAAAACAAAAACGAACCAATTTATATCTATATACGGTGAGAATGGAAGCGGAAAAACTAATATTGTAGAACTATTTAAATTTCTACAACAATCAGCAATGGCAAGGGCAATAGCAATAGATATTGCTATGAATAAACTACCAAAAGAGTTTTTTAAAATGCAAGAAGAAATGGCAGATAAGATACCTACAGAAATAAGACAAATTTTTCAATTATCCTTAGATTTAAAAGAATATAGAATGTTAGATGAAAAAGAAGAAACCGAAATCGAATATGGTTTTAAAATTAATAATAAAGAGGGTTTTTATTATATTAAATTTAATAATGAAATCATAGAAGAAAAACTATATTATATAGCAGGAAAACAAAGAGCGTATCTATTTGAATTAAAAAAGGAAGATAATAAAATTATAAAAACATTAAATAAAAATATATTTATGAATGATAAATATAATGAAGAACTAATAGATGAGATAGATAAGTATTGGGGAAAATATTCTTTCTTATCATTACTTTCATTTGAAATGGTAGAAAAAAACAAAGAATATATAGATAATAATATATCTAAAAATATTACCGAGGTAATAGATAAGATTTGGGAAATGACTGTACATGTTGATAAAGGAATATCAAAAATAATGACTGCTAGCCTAGAAAAAGTAAAAAAACTAGATAATATACAAAGAGGATTTGTAGAAAAAAATCAGTTAAATGAATTGAATAAGTATGAAAATGTTTTAAATATATTTTTTACTCAAGCTTATGCAGATATAAAAGAAGTTAGGTATAATATAACAGAAAAAGAAGATAAAATTTATTACGAATTATATTTTAATAAGATGATAGGAGGAAAGATAAAATCCATTCCTTCTAAAATGGAATCTGAAGGAACAAGAAGAATATTAAACCAATTTGATACATTAATAGGTTCATTATTAGGGGAAACAGTAATTATAGATGAAATAGATAATGGAATACATGATGTATTAATGAAAAATATTATAATGTCGATAAAAGATGAAATTACAGGGCAATTAATTATAACGACTCATAATACATTACTGTTAGAAATATTACCAAAAGAATATATTTATATATTATCTACAGATTATAATGGAAATAAAACTATAAATTCTATAAAAGATTATGGGATTAAAATACAAAAAAATAATAATGCTCGTGATTTATATTTTAAAGGTGTTTTTGGAGGAATTCCAACAACTGATTATATTGATTTTGAGGAAATCAAATATGCTCTTGAAGATTCGAAAAATGAAACAGAGGGAAATGCCAATGATGATGCAACCTAATGATAATTATTGGTATTACATTAATTAATATTATTAGACACAAACAAAAAAGATTAACTAAATAATTTATTTAAAGAATTACAAGTTGTCAAAGAAATCTAAAAAATTTAGTTTTCTTTTTAATCTTTATAAATTCAATATTATATTAAACAGATCGAATTTATCCTGCAATTTGTAAAAAATACTACACAAACTAAAAAAAGTATGATAAAATATTTTAGAATTAACAAATTAATAAATTTGCTAAAAATAATATAAATAAAAACAAAATCAAAAGGAGGAATTAACATGTCAGGACATTCAAAATGGCATAACATACAAGCCAAAAAAGGAAAAGCAGATGCAGCAAGAGGAAAAATATTTACAAAATTAGGAAGAGAATTACTAATTGCAGTAAAAGAAGGTGGACCAGATCCAGCAGGTAACTCAAAACTAAAAAATGTTATTGCAAAATGTAAAGCAGCAAATATGCCAAATGATACGATTAATAATGCCATAAGAAAAGCATCAACAAGTAACGAAAATTACGAAGAGATTACATATGAAGGATATGGACCAAGTGGTGTAGCCGTTATAGTCCAAGCTTCAACAGACAATAAAAATAGAACAGCAGCAGATGTTAGACATGTGTTTGATAAAGCAGGAGGAAATTTGGGAACCACTGGATGTGTATCATATATGTTTAATAAAAAAGGTGTCATTGTTATTGAAAAAGAAAGCACTTCTATGAGTGAAGATGATTTAATGATGTTAGCCTTGGAAGCTGGAGCAGAAGATTTTTCAGCAGAAGAGGAAGTGTATGAAATTACAACAGACCCATCAGATTTTACAGCTGTTCGTGAGAAATTAGAAGAAGCAGGATTAGAATTCCTAGAAGCAGAAGTACAAATGGTACCAACAACAACTGTAAAACTAGATGAAAAAGGAACAGAAAAAATGGAAAGATTAATAGATAATCTAGAAGATTTAGACGATGTTTCAAATATTTATCATAACTGGGAAGAATAAGAAAGACATGCGTTAAGTTAAAAATTTCGACGCATACATATATGTACGAAATAGATAAATGGCAGTAGGAATACAGTTATTTATCTATTTATTAAATTTATTGGAGCAAATATATGCTCGAATGGAGGCATTTATGGGACAAAAGAAAAAAAGAGGATTAGTCATAACAATACTTGTTCTTTTAATTATCATCTTACTTTTAATAGCTGGAATAGCTTATTTATATCTATTTACAGACTTATTAAAAACAAATAAGCAATTATTTTTTCAATATACAGCTAAGTTAGTTCAAGAACAAGATGGGTTTATAGATAATGCAGTCATGCAATATTTTCAAAGAAAACAAAGTTCACCATATGAAACCAGCGGGGATATTGCACTTGATATTTCAATTCCTAGTATAGAAGATTCACTACAAATCGTGAATGATTTTAATATTACGTATTCGGGAAAAACAGATGTAAGTAATGCGAAATCAGAAAATGAAATTAGCATCAATTATTCTGATAGTCTTAAATTCCCTTTTACATATAGGAAAACCAATACGCTTACAGGAATTCAAACACAATATATTGGTGGTAATTTTGTGGCTGTGAAAAACAATGAAGAATTATCAGGATTTGGCGATTTAAATAGATTTATAAAATTACAAAATTTTAAATTTTCTATTGAAGAACTACGAAATTTGAAAACTACCTATTTTGATAATATATTAAATCAGTTAGAAGATAGTAAGTTTTCTAAATTAACAGAAGGAGAATTGACAGGATATAGGCTAACATTAACAAAAGAAGAATTTAAAAACATATTGGTACAGATGTTGGAAGCATTAAGAACAGATGAAACAACATTAAATAAAATAAATGAAATCAGAGAGATATTAGGAATTTCTTCTCAATTTGATTCTGGTACAATAGAAGATTTGCTAGAAATTATTCAAAATGATTTAGAAATTGGTGAAAATATACAATTAACAGTTTACCAAAATGGAGGAAATTTTAATAGAATCGATATTGGAATAGGAGAAGATGTATTAACAATTAATAAAGAAGGAAATGGACAAGAAATTACCTATAGTATCGCACTAAACAATACAAAAGATGAAGGCGACCATATCACATTTAATGCAAAATATACAGGATTAGGAGCAGACAATGTAACAGAAGCCTATGAATTTGTATATGAAGGAAAAGATATCTTTAATGACTTAATGGCAGAAACACAAAGAAGTCAAGGATCTACACAAATAGCGAATGAAGGAGAATTTGCTAGGCTACTAATGACACAAGTTTTAACAAATAGAGTCTCTAATGGAAATTCGAGTACGCCGATAGAACTTACAGATATAGAACAAGAATTATCATCAGGAAATGATGAACAATATACGAACATGACAGTTGAACAAGAAACAGATACGACTTTTAAAATTACATTCATAGATACAGGAGATGAATTTATTTTTGATAATACAGGAATTCTTGTAGAACAACCAGAGACAACATCTCAAACAAGCAGTTCAAGTAGTGCAGAAAATAGTACAAGCAAATATCAATATACAGTTACAAATACAATACAATTTGTAGATAGTGTAGAAATTGAAGATTTAACAGATCAAAATGCAGTTATATTAAATGATAAAGATAATGCGTATATTACAAATTTAATAAATGCAATAGAACAAAGATTGACAGAAGTTAATAAGCTTCAGATGGAAGAATTAGGTGTAGCAGAAGAAGCAAATCCAATTCAATTCCTATTACCATCAACATTCATGACAGAAGGAACTTCATCAAGTTTGAATGAACAAGATGTAAATACTTTTAACCAAAAATTTGAATTATATCAAAGTACCAATACAAAAGGAGCAACCATAAAAGGATTACTAACAACAATACAAAATAACAATGAAACAGAAGGAAATAACCAAATTGAAGAAATCAATTTTGACGGAGAAGAATATGAAGTCACAGAACAAAATATAACATATTTAAAAAGTAGTATTAATGTAGAAGATAGTTACAGAGTAGAATTTGAAAAAGATATTAGCACAGGCTTAATTTATAGAGCAGTCATTAATAAAAGATGAGACAGTTTGGGCCAGGTTGGGTTTTGTCTCACTTTTGTCGAAAAATGGCGGGTGACTGAGGGGATACTTTCTTTGAGATATTTTAGTTTGATTCACAAATAACAAAAAATGTATATACTATTTTATTCATTAAATGGCTAACATTACAAAATATACAAATTCTAACATTATCAAGTGCAAAATCGCTGGCACACCGCAACTTTCTTATTGTAAACGAGATTTGTCCCTTGATAATATAAAAATTTGTAATATTTTTCCATTTGCACATTTAATTTCATAAAATAGTATATACATTTTTTATTTTAAAATTAATTAAAAAATATCTCAAAGAAAGTATCCCCTCAGTCACCCGCCATTTTTCGACAAAAGTGAGACAAAACCTAACCTGGCCCAAACTGTTTCAATTGGACAAAAATAGTAATAAATTATTAACAACAGAATATATATAATAATAGAAAAATTATGTACAAATGTACAAATATGAGGTTTATAGGTAAAGCCTAAAAAACCTAAATTTTACTAGTTAAGGAGACAAGATGGAAAAACTCTTAGAAATCGTCAAGTTTTTTCCGATGAATCTATCCAATATCTTATATAACACCATTATTTCTAATAATAGAATTAAAGATGAATTGCAAGAAATTAGAATACGAGTGGATAGACCATTAATTTTAAAATTGAGAAATACAGAAATGATTGTAGAATACAAAATTACACAAAATGAAATTTTGCAAATTGTGGAGAGGTTATGTGAAAACTCAATTTATGCTTATAAAAAACAATTATGTGAAGGGTATATCACAATAAGAGGAGGGCATAGAGTAGGAATTACAGGAACAACCATTGTAGAGAATGGAGAAATTATTAATATCAAATATATAACCAGTTTAAATTTTAGAATTGCAAGACAAGTTTTAAATTGTAGTAACCGCATTATTGGACAAGTGATAGATACCAAAAATCAAAACATTTTTAATACATTAATTGTTTCTCCTCCGGGAAAGGGAAAAACCACTATTTTAAGAGATCTAATTCGTAAGTTGAGTAATGGAATTAATGAGTTAAATTTCAAAGGAAAAACATGTGGCGTAGTGGATGAAAGAGGAGAGATTGCTGCTATGTATAGAGGAATTCCACAAAATGATGTTGGTATTAGAACAGATATTATTGATAATGTATCAAAACCAAAAGGAATTAAAATATTGATTAGGACAATGGCTCCAGAGATTATTGCTTGTGATGAAATTGGAAGTGTGGAGGACATACAGGCAATAGAAGAGGCTATGTTATCAGGCGTTAAGGGGATTTTTACTATGCATGGAAAAACGATTGAAGATGTCAATAGCAATCGAAATATCAAAAGATTAGTCGATGGAAAAATTATTGAGAAGATTATATTTATATAGTTTATAGTTCTAAAAGGAGGAAGTTAAGAATATATTATAAATATATTATATAGGAAAGGTGTTTTATAAAGTTACTTTATTTTTATACAATAAAAATGTAAAGGACAAGGTGTTTTTTATGCAAATTATAAAATATATTATGTTGTTATTCATATTGATAGGTTCTAGCCTTATAGGAAGATGTATATCCAAAAAATATGGCTATCGATTAGAAGAATTAGAAGAAATTAAAAATATCCTAAATGTATTTAAATCAAAAATCAGATTTACATATGAACCAATTCCAGAAATATTTAAAGAAGTTGCAGATAAATCAAAAGATAATATAGGAAATATCTTTAAAAATGCACGGACAAGATATGGAACATAGCAGTGCAGGAGAAGCTTGGGAGCAAGCGGTAAGAACAAGTGAAACAAATTTAACTAAAGAAGACACAAGTGTCTTGTTAATGCTTTCTAAAATGTTGGGACAAACTGATGTAGAGGGACAAATTAGTCAAATTGAAGTTACAGAAACATTTTTAGGAAAACAGATTGCAGAAGCAGTAGAAGAAAAAAATAAGAATGAAAAATTGTATCGAAAACTTGGAACAACAATTGGGTTAGCAATTGTTATCATTCTGGTATAGGAAAAATTTGATTTTTCCTATACCAGAAAGGCGCTTCGCTCTAATGGTTGCACACAAATTTTGACTTACGTAAAATTTGGCGCACGAACAATTACGCGGGTTTTAAAATGTTATAAATAGAGAAAATGTTCAAAAAAGCCCGCTATTGTTCTTGCATAATAGGAAATTGCATTTCCTATTATGTAAAAAATAAAATTACATAGAAAAATTGTGTAACAATTTTTTGTGCCGACAAACTTTACACTTTTTAAGAATTTAAATATATAGTTAAATTATAAAAGCAAAGAAAAGTTTTTAAGATGGGAGAATATAAATATGGATATCAATTTGTTATTTAGAATAGCGGCAATTGGAATATTAGTTGCGGTACTACATCAGGTTTTAGTAAGGGCAGGAAGAGAAGACCAAGCAATGATGACCACTTTAGCAGGATTAGTGATTGTTCTAACAATGGTTATTCGAGAAATTAGTGATTTGTTTGACACTGTAAGAACCATATTTGGACTTTAAATTTTTGTTCATTGGGAACGTTTGCTTTTTTTGTCCATTTGGGGATAAAAAGCAAATGTTCCCAATGAACACCTGAAGAAGGGATTGCCAATGGAAATTATTAGAATTGTTGGAATTGGCTTGATTGCATTAATTATCATTATATTATTAAAACAATACAAACCAGAATTTGCCATATATATCAGTTTATTAACAGGAGCACTTATATTATTATTACTAACAGACCAACTATCAGGAATTGTCAATTTAATACAATCAATTGCAGGAAAAGCCAATATAAATAGTCAATTTTTATCATTATTAATTAAAATAACAGGAATTGCATTTCTTTCAGAATTTGCTGTAAGTATTTGCCGAGATTCTGGAGAAGGGGCAATTGCTACCAAAATAGAACTTGGAAGCAAAATTATTATTATATCTATGTCAATTCCGATTATATCTAGCTTGTTAGAAATTATATTGCAAGTGTTACCATAGACGGTAGATTGAATGTATTCATTTTATTAGAACTGCCTACATTAGCATAAAAAGTATTTAAGCTAAATAAAAATTTTACATATGACAAGGAGTCAAAGTGAAAAAAATTATATATATAGGTATCATAATTTTTCTCCTTTTAAATATAACAGCACCAATCACAAAAGCAAATGAAGAGGAAACAATAAAAGAACAACAAGAAGAATTTGGAATTAGTGAATTCATTGAAGAAGCACAAAACTATTCAGGCGAATTTTTTGAAGATATGGATATGAATGAAATTTTAAACAGTGCCATAAAAGGAGAAGTAGATAATCAAACATTTTTCCAAAAAATATTGAATTTGCTAGGAGGAGAATTAGTAGATGGTTTAACCGTATTAGGAAGTATCTTAGCAATTGTGATTATTCATAGTATCTTAAAATCTGTTAGTGAAAGTTTAGAAAATGACACGATTTCAAAACTGATTTACTATGTACAATACATATTAATTGTAACCATTGTCATGATGAACTTTTCAGATATTGTTCAAGTAGTAAAAGATACTTGCAATAATCTCATTGGTTTTATGAATATATTAATACCATTATTAATCTCACTTATGATTTATACAGGAAGCATTGCCACAAGTGGCATATTAGAGCCAATTATTCTATTTCTAATTAACTTTATTGGTAATATCATACAAACAGTTATCATTCCAATTGTACTAATTTTTACAAGTTTAATTGTTATATCTAAAATATCAGATAATGTGCAAATAGATAAATTATCAAAATTTTTGAAATCAGGTGTTGTATGGTTTTTTGGAATTATCTTAACCATTTTTGTTGGTGTAATTTCATTAGAAGGAACGCTTTCAAGCAGTGTAGATGGGATTACATCTAAAACAACAAAAGCAGTTGTTAGTTCAGCAATACCAGTTGTTGGAAAAATTCTAGGAGACGCAGTAGATACGGTTTTGGGTGCTGGAATTCTTTTGAAAAATGCAGTTGGCTTAATTGGTGTAATTGTAGTGATAGGAATTTGTATCATACCAATTCTCAAATTAGGGATACTCACAATTGCCTATAAAGTATTATCAGCCATTTGCGAGCCAATAGCCGACAAAAATATAACCAGTTTATTAGATCAAATTGGAGATGTATATAAAATATTCTTAGCTATTTTATGTTCTATATCGGTAATGTTAATTGTGGGAACAGCACTGGTTGTTAAGATATCAAACACAGGAATGATGTATAGGTAGGGGGATTATGATTGAATTTTTAAGCACTTGGGCAAAAAATATAGGATTATCCATTATTGTAATATCCATATTAGAAATGCTATTGCCCAATAACAAAACAAAAAAATATGTCAGAATGGTATTTGGCATGTATATCATTTTTAACATCATATCACCATTTATAAATAATAAAGACATATTAGATGTGAGTTCATTTGACTTAGAAGAATATGCCAATTACACAAGTAATCAAACCAGTGGAGAGCAAACATCTATGGATAATCGTATAGAAGAAATTTATATAGAAGAATTAGAAAAAGATATAACAAAAAAAGTAGAAGACTTAGGCTATCAAGTAGTTACCTGTAATGTATATGCAACATTATCAAGTGAAAATGAAGAAAGCTATATAGAGCAAATTACATTAACGGTGGAAAAAGGCGAAGAACAAAGCACAGAAGAAAATAATGAGCAAGAAGATACTATTGAAAATAGATTAGTAGAAGAAATACAAAAAATCAAACCTATCAATACAACGGTACAAAGTAGTCGCAACAGCAGTAATGGAAGCAATAATGAACAACAAGAAAAACGAAGTATTAGCAATCAGGACATTCAAAAAATAAAAAAATTCTTAACAGAAGAATATGGGGTGGAGGAAACATGTTTAAAGATAAATTAAAAGGATTAATCAATCCAGAAGATGGAAACAAAAACAACAAAAAGAAAATAGAAAATCTAATCTTTTTTGTTGTCATATTAATCATCACAATAGTTGTTATCAACATCATATGGAATGGTGATAAAAATAGTAGTAATGGAGAAGAAACACAAAATGATACATCAAAAAAATTAGCAACAACAAATACAAGTTCAATCGAAACATCCAGTAATAGCACAAACGAACTAGAAATCAAACTAGAAGAAATTTTATCAAAAATTCAAGGTGTAGGAGAAGTAGATGTACTAATCAATTACTCAGAATCTAATGAAATCATTCCCATGTATAACGAAAATACAAAAACAAGCAATACACAAGAAACAGACACATCAGGCGGAACAAGAACAATAGAAGAAACAGATTCACAAAAAGAAATTATTTATGAAGAAAACGACGGAGAAAAAAACCCCATTACCCAAAAAGTAGTAGAACCAAAAATCGAAGGAGCTATCATCACAGCAAAAGGAGCAGGAAATGCAGAAGTAAAATCAAGTATCATTCAAGCAGTGGAAGCAGTAACAGGCTTAGCAACACATAAAATCCAGGTTTTTGAGATGAACTGAGAAAAATTGAAAGGAGATATAATATATGAAATTGAAGGGTTTGTTAAAGAAAAATCAAGTTATTGTTTATGTCATTGCTTTAATGTTAGTAACAGCTGGATATTTGAATTATACGACAAATACAGCAGAACAAGTATCTGCACAAACAGCTATGGAAATGGAAGCAAATGATGATATGCAGATTGCTAATATTGGAGATGCCACTTTAGTAAGTAGTGAGGCAGTGTCTGAAAATGAGACAGGAGAAGATTTAGCAGAAAATACAACAAATACAGAAAGTATAGAAACAAGTACAAATACTACAGAAAATGAAAATGCCAATATGACAAATACTACGAATACAACAGAAAATAATGAAACAACAGCAACAACTGCAACAGTAACAAGTGATGAATATTTTACAAAATCGAAATTAGAAAGAGATACTATGTATTCTCAAATGATTGAAAGTTATGAAAATATACTAAACAGCAGTAATGCACTTGAAACCCAAAAACAAAGTGCCACAGAAGAAATTAAAAAGATAAATGACACAAAAAATAGCATAATGATATCTGAAAACTTGATTAGCACAAAAGGTTTTAGCAATAATATTATTTTTATAAATGGGGATAGTATCAGTGTGATTATTGGAGCAGGTGAATTAACACAAGAACAGGTTGCTCAAATCCAAAATATTATTTCAAGAGAATTTAGTGCTGAAATAGAAAATATACATATTTCAACGAAATAAAAAAGTTCAGAGTTGGATACTAAACTGAAACATTAAAAAAAGATAATGTGAGCAAAATAAAAATTAGCTTGCATTATCTTCTTTAAATTCGGTTATAAAATCTCCTAATAATTCTTCAATAGGCACTTTAAAAATATAGGCAAAAGCATATAATTCATAATCTTTTATAATTCTATCTCCTTTTTCCAATTTATGAAGAGAAGGCTTTGGAATATCAATTCCTAATAATGCTAATTTGGTGGATAAGGCAGATAGAGATAAATTGTTTTTTATTCGCAATTCCCTAATTTTTTTATTAGAAACATTTAGATGATTATTATATTTACCACATTGATACATAAGCGAAATCCTTTCAAAATATTACAATTATTGTATAGTATTTAGAACTAAAATCGTACGCACTAGAGATACGAGTTTTGAAAAATGTATTGAATAAAAAAATAAGTAATGATAAAATGTAATCACTGAAGATACGAAAAGAATAAAAAAATCTTTGCAAGTAAATACTAGAATACAAAAGAGAGGAGAAAATAATGGATAAAAAAATGAAAAATGATACAGGAATTACATTGATAGCGCTAGTCATAACGATAATCGTATTATTAATTTTAGCAGGGATTACAATAAATGCGATAACATCAGACAATGGAATAATCCAAAATGCATTAAATGCAAAAGAAAGGGCAGAAATTGACAGTGAAAGAGAAATAGTAGAACAAGCAACCGTACAAGCAATGGGAAAGAATAAAAGAGGAAATATTGTAAGAAATGAATTGCAGGAAGAACTAGATAAAATTACAGGAGAAGGGAAAACAACCGTAACAGCAGATACAGAAGAACAAGGGTATTTTGTGAAATTCGTAGATAGTGGAAGGATATATAAAGTAAGCATAGATGGAGATGTAACTTATTTAGGAGAAGAAGATGAATTAATTACACAAGCAGAAATTGTTGCAAATCCAGAAAGCAATACAACACCAGCATTAGTACAACAAGTAGACTTAACAGTAAAAACACCAATTGAAATCGAAGGAGCAGAATATTCATTAGTATATGCATGGAACCAAGATAAAGAAAATGCACCAGAGGATACAAAATTCTTAGAAACAACATTAACAGGAGATGGAAGAATAAGAACAACAACTGTATTTAGTAGTGATACAGTAGGAGGAGATTATTATTTATGGGTAAGAGTTGTAGTAGGAGAGATTGAACGAGAAGTATGTTTTGGACCATATACCATAAGAGACCATACAACATTAATTGCAACAAGTACTGAAACGGCATCCACATCAGGATTTTTAGGAAATACAGAAATCCAAAGAGGACTAATAGAAAGTATAAATATTACAACATCATTATCAGGACATAGTAAGAATGATGAAAATACATGGGATGTATCACAGAATCAAAATGGAATGTACCTAGCATGGTATGAAGATAGTGACAATGATGGATATTATGAGATAACTATAGCAGGAGATGCAGGTGTAGTTGCAAATAGTAATTCAAGTTATTTATTTAGTTATATAGGCTATGGTGTAGAAAATCAAGAGGTAACCATAACAGGATTACAAAATCTAGAAACAGGATTAGTAACAAATATGGCAAGAATGTTTCAGGACTGTAAAGTACAACAATTAAATCTAAATACATTTGACACAAGTAATGTAACTACATTATTAGCAACTTTTGCAGAATGTACAAATTTAATAACATTAGAAGTAAATGATTGGGATACAAGTAATGTTATAAGCATGGGGACAAGAGGTATTGATGCATCAAATGTAGGAACATTTCAAAGCTGTTCAAAATTAACCCAACTAAATTTAAGTAAGTGGAATACATCAAATGTTGTTGAAATGGGAGGTATGTTTAGAGGATGCTCTGGTTTAACAAATTTAGATTTAAGTCATTTTGATACAAGTAATGTAGTTAGTATGTATGGCATGTTTAGCGGATGTACAAATTTGCAAAGCCTAAATATACAAAATTTTAATACTTCTAAGGTAACAGTAATGCAATCCATGTTTAATAGTTGTAGTAATCTAAAAGAATTAGATTTAAGTAGTTTTAAGACAAGTAGTGTAACAGATATGTCACAAATGTTTAGTACTTGTAGGAATTTAACAGCACTAGACTTGAATAGTTTTAATACAAGTAATGTAACAGACATGTTTAACATGTTTGTAAATTGTGTAAATTTAATAAATATAAATGTAAGCAATTTTGATACAAGCAAAGTTAGGTCAATGAGAGGTATGTTTAATAGTTGTAGTAATCTAAAAGAATTAGATTTAAGTAGTTTTAAGACAAGTAATGTAACGAGTATGCAACAGATGTTTTCGAATTGTAGTGAACTGACAAATTTATATATTAATACGACTAATTTTGATACAAGTAATGTGACAAGTATGATGGGAATGTTTGAGTATTGTAATGCTTTAACAGAAATAGATGTAAGTCATTTTGATACAAGTAATGTGACAAGTATGGCGGAAATGTTTAGGTATTGTAATGCTTTAATAGAAATAGATGTAAGTCATTTTGATACAAGTAATGTGACAGTTATGTCGGGAATGTTTAGAGAATGTACAAAGATATCTAGTTTAGATTTAAGTAATTTTGATACAAGTATTGTAACAAATATGTATTATATGTTTTATGGCTGTTATAATTTAAGAGTTTTAAATATAAGTAAGTTTAGCACTCAAAATGTAACAAATTGGGCTGCTATGTTTGGGGGGGTACCAACAACAATACAAATTACCACAAATCAAAGCACAAAAGATTGGATATTAGACCAATTTCCAACTTATACAAATATAACAGTAGTCGAATAGAAAGACCTATATGTGGAAAATAAGAAAAGCGAGTACAAGCAAAATGAAATCAAAAATTTTAATACAAAAATAATGTAAAACATAAAAATTAAGGAGAAGATATATGATAGAAAAAAAGAAAAAAATCATAATAGGAGCAAGCATAGCAGTGATACTGCTATTACTTGTAATTCTAATAATAGCAATATCAAATAATAATAAAGAAACAGAAAACGCAGAAACATTACAAACTATAGAACTGTCAGAAGTCATCAACATAGAAGACATAGAAAAATTATCATACGAAATAAAAAAAACAGATGAAGAAATATCATCAAAATATATAATAGGAAGAAATAAATTTGAAGTAAAAACAAATGTACAACTAGGAGAAACAGAGGGAAAGTTAATCTATGCAAGAGGAACACAAAATCTAAATATATACAAAACAGAATATACACTAAGTAAATATGGAGACAAAAATACACAAGTAAGTGGAATTATCCAAACATTTGAGGAAACTTGTAAAAGCTATATGGGAATAGATGAAACATATCAAGAAACAGAGCAACTATATGGAGAAAGCACAGAAAGTTTTGCAAGACCAATAGAAGAAAGTATCTATGATGAAGAAAGATTATATAGCAAAACATATAAAAGTGAGGAAAACACATATGATATCAATTTTTATAGACAAGATAATCAAATAGTATGTGAATTTGTGAAAGTTTTATCATAAAGGATACTTAAGAAGATAAGGCACATACAGATCTTTTAAAAATTCATTATAGAAAAAAGTATATTTAAGTTTCACAACACAAAATAGCAAGGAAATTTCTTGCTATTTTTATTGTAGTATAGTAAAATAAGAACATGAAGAATTGAAAAGGAAGTGGTATAAAGTGAAAAAATTGCCATATGGAATAAGTGACTATGAGAGATTAGTAGAAAATGAATATTATTATGTAGATAAAACAATATATATAGAAAAATTAGAAAACTTGGCAGAACCATATATTATGTTTTTACGTCCAAGAAAATTTGGAAAAACATTATTTACAAGTACTTTAGAAAACTATTACGATTTCAAAAAAGCAGATAAATTTGAAAAATTATACGGAAACACATATATAGGAAAACATCCAACAAAACTAAAAAATAGTTATCATATATTAAAATTCAATTTTTCAGGAATAGATACAACAAATGATGAAACAACGATGAAAGGTTTCAAAAAAGAAGTGGCCTCATCTATTGAGGTATTTGTAAAAAAATATGGACTAGATTTTTATATCAATAAAGATGACGAAGCAGAAAATATATTAGATAATGTAATAAAAGCATTTGGAATACAAAAAGCAGAAGAAAAAATCTATGTAATCATAGATGAATATGACCATTTTGCGAATGAACTATTAGGATTTAATACAAATCAATTTAAAAATTTAGTGTCAAAAAATGGAAAAGTAAGAAAATGGTATGAGATATTAAAAAAAGGAACAGAAAGTGTAGTAGACAGAATATTTATAACAGGTGTAGCACCAATCACATTAGATAGTTTAACGTCAGGATTTAATATCAGTACAGATATAACGCAAGATAGAGAATTTAATGAAATGATGGGATTTACAGAACAAGAATTAAGAACATTGATGAAAAAACAAAATATAGAAGAAGAAAAACAAGAAGAATTATTGCCAATAATGAGAGAAAATTATGATGGATATAGATTTTCATTACATGGAAAAGAAAAAATATATAACTCTAATATGTGTTTATACTTCTTAAATAATTATGCAAGATTTCAAGAAATACCAGACCAACTAATTGATATGAATATAGCAAGTGATTATACAAAATTAGGAAAAATGCTAGATTTATGCAAAGGAGAAGAAAGAGAAAACGTAATTGAAAAGACAGTATCAGGAGAAGGAATTGTCAGTGAGATAAGGCAAAAATTCAACCCAGCAATGGAATTTACAGAGATGGATTTAATATCTATGTTATTTTACTTAGGATATTTAACAATAGAAGGAGAAGAAGTAGGCTATCCAAAATTAAATATTCCAAACAATGTAATGAAAGAAATATATTCAGATTATTTTCTAAAAATACTAAGAGAAGAAATTGATATAGACATAAATGATAATTATACGGAAATAGCAAGAGAAATCGCATTGGAAGGAAAAATAGATAAAATTGTAGAAATGTTAGGAAAGTACTTGAAAAATTCATCTAACAGAGACTACCAAAGATTCGATGAAAAATATGTAAAATTAATCTTTTTCTGCATAGCCATGAACTTAAAAGTATTTAGATTAAAATCAGAAATGGAAGTACAAAGAAAATATCCAGATATTCTATTAATACCAAAAGACCAAAGCAAGGGATATAAAGGGGTAATGATAGAATTCAAATACTTAAAGAAGGAAGAAGCTGGAAAGTTACAAGAAAAACAAGAAGAAGCGAAAAAGCAAATAAAAGAATATGGAGAATTTGAAGAAATAAAAGACATAAAAAATATTTATAAATATACAGTTGTGGCAGTAAATGATGAGATATATGTAGATGAGATAAAATAAGTAAAAAATATAGCTTTAGATTTTTATATAAATCTAAGGCTTATTTTGTTATTGAATATTTATGTATTTACAAAAAATTTCGTTAAGTCAAATACTTAACGATAAAAAACTAAAAACATAATATCAATAAACCATTAGAAAGTCAATAGAAAGAGAAAACAAAAAAAGAAAAAAAAAAAAAGAAAAGAAAAAAAAATAAAAAAGCAGAGATTGTTTGTTTTTATAGTAATAACAAACGATTCCTGCTTTTTCTTTTTTCCTTAAGTATTTGACTGAAAGAAAAAATTGTAGATGATAAAAAGCTACAAAATAAACAAAAACAAAGGAAAATAAAAGAAAAGAGGTAGAAGAATGATAGGAACGAAAGTGAAAAAACAAATTCAAAATGTAGTAAAGCAACAAAAAGAAAACAAAGTAAAATCCCAGAAAGGAATTACACTGTTGGCTTTAGTCATAACGATAATTGTTTTATTAATCTTAGCAGGAATTACGATAAGTGCGATAACATCAGATAATGGAATAATCCAAAATGCAATTAGTGCAAAAGAAAGAGCAGAAATGGCAAATGAAAGAGAAATAGTAGAACAAGCAACCGTACAAGCAATGGGAAAAAATAAAAGAGGAAATATTGTAAGAAATGAATTGCAGGAAGAACTAGATAAAATTACAGGAGAAGGGAAAACAACCGTAACAGCAGATACAGAAGAACAAGGGTATTTTGTGAAATTCGTAGATAGTGGAAGGATATATAAAGTAAGCATAGATGGAGAGGTAACTTATCTAGGAATAGAAGATGAATTAATTACACAAGCAGAAATTGTTGCAAATCCAGAAAGCAATACAACATCAGCATTAGTACAACAAGTAGACTTAACAGTAAAAACACCAATAGAAATAGAAGGAGCAGAATATTCTTTGGTATATGCATGGAATCAAGATAAAGAAAATGCACCAGAGGATACAAAATTCTTAGAAGCTACACTAATAGGAAATGGAAGAATAAGAACAACAACAGTATTTAGTAGTGATACAGTAGGAGGAGATTATTATTTATGGGTAAGAGTTGTAGTAGGAGAGATTGAAAGAGAAGTATGTTTTGGACCATACACGATAAGAGATCACACGACCTTGATTGCAACAAGTAGTGAAACAGAATCTACAGCAGGATTTTTAGGAAATACAGAAATAGAAAGAAGGCTAATAGAAAGTATCAATATAGAGACATCTTTATCAGGATATAGTATAAATGATGAAAACACATGGGATGTATCACAAAGTCAAAATGGAATGTACCTAGCATGGTATGAGGATAGTGACAATGATGGATATTATGAGGTAACTATTGCAGGAGATGGAGGCGTGGTTGCAAACAGCAATTCAAGATATTTATTTGGGAATATAGGCTATGATGTAAAAGATCAAGAAGTAACAATAACAGGACTAGAAAATTTAGAAACAGGTTTAGTAACGGACATGCATGCTATGTTTAAGGCATGCAAAGTGCAACAATTAAACCTAAATACATTTGATACAAGTAAAGTAACTAGTTTGGAATATATGTTTTATAATTGTACAAATTTAGAAACATTGGACTTAAACAATTTTGACACAAGTAATGTTACAACTTTGTTTGGAACATTCCAAGGTTGTACAAATTTAAAAACATTAGAAGTAAGTAATTGGAATACAAGTAAAGTGGTAGGAATGGGAGAACAAGATGGATATTGGGCTTATGGAGGAACATTTCAAGGATGTTCGAGTCTAACAGAATTAGATTTAAGTGGATGGAATACATCCAATGTAAAAGGAATGGGGAATATGTTCCGTGGTTGTTCTACCCTAACAGAATTAAATGTGAGTAATTTTAATACAGAAAATGCAATTAGTATGTATGGCATGTTCTGGGGATGTAATAAATTACAAAAACTAAATGTAAGTAATTTTGACACAAGCAATGTGACAACAAGTTTAGGATATATGTTTTCTGGATGTAGTAACTTGACAGAATTAGATGTAAGTAATTTTGATACCAGTCATGTAACAGATATGAGATTTATGTTTAACAATTGTAGTAGTCTAACAACATTAGATGTAAGTAATTTTAATACAGATAAAGTAACAAACATGTGGCATTTGTTTTGGGAATGTAGCAGTTTAGAAACGCTAAATATAAGTAATTTTAATATACAAAATGTAACAGACTGGACAAATATGTTTTTAAACGTACCAACAACAATACAAATCACTACAAATCAAAATACAAAAGATTGGATATTAGACAAATTTCCAAACTATACCAATATAGTAGTAGTTGAATAAGATAGGCATATGCGAGAAAAAACAAATATTAGTAGAATTAACGAATTTTAATGATAGATGGTAGCAATATTCTATTAAAATAAAAAAGAATCAGGAGGAAATCATGAAAAAGCAAAAGAAAAAAATTATAATAGGAGCAAGCATAGCAGTGATACTGCTATTACTTGTAATTCTAATAATAGCAATATCAAATAATGATAAAGAAACAGAGAATACAGAAACATTACAAACTATAGAATTGTCAGAAGTTATCAACATAGAAGACATAGAAAAATTATCATATGAAACAGAAAAAACAGATGAAGAAATATCATCAAAATATATAATAGGAAGAAATAAATTTGAAGTAAAAGCAAATGTACAACTAGGAGAAACAGAGGGAAAGCTAATCTATGCAAGAGGAACACAAAATCTAAACATATACAAAACAGAATATACACTAAGTAAATATGGGGATAAAAACACACAAGTAAGTGGAACTATCCAAACATTTGAAGAAGTTTGTAAAACGTATATGGGAATAGATGAAACATATCAAGAAACAGAGCAACTATATGGAGAAAACACAGAAAGTTTTGCAAGACCAATAGAAGAAAGTATCTATAATGAAGGAAGATTATATAGCAAAACATATAAAAGTGAAGAAAACACATATGATATCAATTTTTACAGACAAAATAGTCAAATAGTATGTGAATTTGTGAAAGTTTTATCATAAAAGATAGTTGACGCATACAGATCTTTTAAAAATTCATTATAGGAAAAAATATATTTAAGTTTCACAACACAAAATAGCAAGAAATTTCCTTGCTATTTTTATTTCAGTATAGTAAAATAAAAACATAAAGAGAAAAAGGAAGTGGTATAGTGTGAAAAAATTACCATATGGAATTAGTAACTACGAAGAATTAGTGGAAGATGGATATTATTATGTAGATAAAACAATGTATATAGAAAAATTGGAAAACTTGGCAGAAAAAAGGATTTTATTTTTGCGTCCAAGAAAATTTGGAAAAACATTGTTTACAAGTACATTAGAAAACTATTATGACTTCAAAAAAGCAGACAAATTTGAAAAGCTATATGAAAACACATATATAGGGAAAAATCCAACAAAACTAAAAAATAGTTATCATATATTAAAATTCAATTTTTCAGGCATAGATACATCAAATCAAGAAACAACTATGCTAGGATTTAAAAGTAAAGTTCAATCATCTATAAGATTTTTTGTAGAAAAATATAATTTAGATTTTTTTGTAAATAATGAAGAAGAAGCTGAAAATATATTAGATGATTTAATAAAAGCATTTAATATACAAAAAGCAGGAGAAAAAATCTATGTTATTATAGATGAATATGACCATTTTGCCAATGAATTATTAGGATTTAATACAAATCAATTTAAAAATTTAGTGTCAAAAAATGGAAAAGTAAGAAAATGGTATGAAATATTAAAAGAAGGAACAGAAAGTGTAGTAGATAGGATATTTATAACAGGTGTAGCACCAATTACATTAGATAGCTTAACATCAGGATTTAACATCAGTTCAGATAAGACACAAGATGAAAGATTTAATGAAATGATAGGATTTACTGAACAAGAATTAAGAGCGTTGATGAGAGAACAAAGCATAAAAGAAGAAAAACAAGAGGAATTATTGCCAACAATGAGAGAAAATTATGATGGATACAGATTTTCATTACATGGAAAAGAGAAAATATATAACTCTAATATGTGTTTATATTTTCTAAATAGTTATACAGAATTAGGAAGAATACCAGACCAACTAATTGATATGAATATAGCAAGTGATTACACAAAATTAGGAAAAATGCTAGATTTGTGCAAAGGAGAAGAAAGAGAAAACGTAATCGAAAAGACAGTATCAGGAGAAGGGATTGTTAGTGATATAAGGCAAAAATTTAATCCAGCCATGGAATTTACAGAGATGGATTTAATATCTATGTTATTTTACTTAGGATATTTAACAATCGCAGGAGAAGAATTTGAAAAGCCAGAACTAAAAATTCCCAATAAAGTAATGAAAGAAATTTATTCAGAGTACTTTTTGGAGATTTTAAAACAAGAAACAGACTTGCAAGTAACAGAAAGAGATTATAATGAAATGCTACGAGAAATCGCATTAGAAGGAAAGATAGACAAAATTGTAGAAATGTTAGGAAAGTACTTGAAAAATTTATCAAACAGAGATTATGTAAAATTTGATGAGAAATATATAAAATTAATTTTTTACTGTATATCCATGAACTTAAAAATATTTAGACTAAAATCAGAAATGGAAGTACAAAGAAAATATCCAGATATTTTATTGATACCAAAAGACCAAAGCAAGGGATATAAAGGTGTGATGATAGAATTCAAATACTTAAAGAAGGAAGAAGCTGGAAAGCTAAAAGAAAAACAAGAAGAAGCGAAAAAGCAAATAAAAGAATATGGAGAATTTGAAGAAATAAAAGACTTGAAAAATATTTATAAATATACAGTAGTGGCAGTAAATGATGAGATATATGTAGAGGAGATAAAATAAGCAAAGAAAAAATATAGCTTTAGATTTAATAATCTGACCACTTATCCTAGCTTGAAAAAAATGAAAAAAAAAGATATAATATTGACAGTATAAAAGACAGTATATAAACTGTCTTTTTTGTGAACTAGAGAAAAAATTATATAGACAGAAAATGTATTGGCTATATATTTATTTAAATGACTATTACAATGAATGAGATTATAGAAAATGTCTAATTTTCTATATAATAAAAAGAAAAACAATATAAGAGATAATTTTATAGGAGGAAAAAGCAATGTTAAAAAAAGTATTAATTGCTAACAGAGGAGAAATCGCTGTAAGAATTATAAGAGCCTGCAGGGAGATGGGAGTTAGAACAGTAGCGATTTATTCAGAGGCAGATAAAAACGCATTACATGTACAATTAGCAGATGAAGCGATTTGTGTAGGCCCAGCACCATCTAGTAAAAGTTATCTAAATGTAAAAGCTATATTAGAAGCAGCATGTTTAACAGGTGCAGATAGTATTCATCCAGGATTCGGTTTCCTATCAGAAAATCCAAATTTTGCAAAAATTTGTCAAGAAACAGGAATTAAATTTATCGGACCAGACTATAAACTAATTGAATTGTTAGGAAATAAATCGAAAGCAAAAGAAACAATGAAAAGAGCAGGGGTTCCAGTTGTTCCAGGGTCAGACGGATTAATCTATTCCAAAGAGCAAGCGGTTAATTTAGCAGAACAAATAAAATATCCAGTTATGTTAAAAGCATCAGCAGGCGGTGGAGGAAGAGGCATTAGAATAGCCTATTCCAAAGAAGAATTAGAAAAAGAATATGATATTGTAAAACAAGAAGCAAAAGTTGCTTTTAATGATGATAGTTTATATTTAGAAAAGCTTGTAGAAAACCCAAGACATGTGGAAATCCAAATTTTGGCTGATGAGCATGGAAATTGTATTCATTTAGGAGAGAGGGATTGTTCTGTACAAAGAAGAAATCAAAAAGTGTTAGAGGAAACACCAAGTGATATCTTAGATGAAAAAACGAGAAAAAAAATGGGAGAAGTTGCCGTAAAAGCAGTAAAAGAAATCGGCTATTCAAATGCAGGAACAATTGAATTTTTAGTAGATAAAAACAAAGACTTCTATTTCATGGAAATGAACACGAGAGTACAAGTAGAACATCCTGTAACAGAAATGGTAACAGGAGTAGATATTATAAAAGAACAAATCAAAATTGCAAGTGGGGAAGAATTACAATATAAACAAGAAGATATCAAATTTGAAGGACATTCTATGGAAGTGAGAATAAATGCAGAAAATCCAGACAAGAACTTTATGCCATGTCCAGGAACCATAACAGGATTACATATTCCAGGAGGAAACGGAATAAGAGTAGATACAGCAATTTATAGTGGATATACTGTTCCACCAACATATGATTCAATGCTTGCAAAGTTAATTGTTCATGGGAAAAACCGAGAAGAATCTATTGCAAAAATGAAAAGTGCAGTAGCAGAATTTGTTATAGAAGGAATTACAACAAACATAGACTTTTTATTAAAAATATTAGAAAATGAAAACTTTAAGAAAAATAATTATGATACATCTTTTATTCAAAAAGAAATGGAATAATAAGAGTGTGCCAAATGGTTTAAAGTTTAGATCAAAAAACGATAAGATATAAAACATCTAGTATAGGGAGAGGTTACACTTTTTTGCATTATTAAAAAATAGAGAAAAAGTCTAGTAAAGCTAAATTAGTTAATGTCTAACTTTAAGAAAGTAAAATTGTTGAGATAATTAAATGTTATAAAAAATAAAGATTTTCTATAACGAAATAAAAGATTAGACTAACCAAATACATGGAATTGATATAAAATTAGAGCAAAGGGAAAAGTAGACTTAAAAGCAAAAGGAGGAGAAAGACCTTGGTAATCGACAAAGTAAAAAAGGTAAACGGAAAAGAAGAAAAACGTGTAAAAAATGAAAAAGCTTCAGATATGATGATTGGAAAATGGGTAAAATGTGATAAATGCAAGGAAATTATTTATAAAGAAGATTTACACCAAAATTTAAGTGTATGCCCTAATTGTGGTAAGCATTTTAGATTATCATCAAGAAGAAGAATTAAACAAATCGCAGATGAAGGAACTTTTAAAGAAATTGGTGGAGAAATTGTCACAAAAGATCCATTAAATTTTAAGGGATATATGAAAAAAGTAGAAATGCTAAAAGAAAAAACAAAAATAGAAGAAGCTGTGAAATGTGGTATATGCGAAATAGAAGGAGAAAAAGCAGTTCTTGCTGTTATGGATGGTAATTTTTTAATGGGAAGTATGGGATCAGCAGTAGGAGAAAGAATTACATTAGCAATTGAAACAGCAACGAAGAAAAAATTACCATTAGTCATATTTTGTGTATCAGGTGGTGCTAGAATGCAAGAAGGGATTATATCACTAATGCAAATGGCGAAAACGTCAAGTGCACTAGCCAAACTAGATAAAGCAGGACAATTATATATTTCTGTTTTAACAGACCCAACAACGGGAGGTGTAACAGCAAGTTTTGCAAGTCTAGGTGATATCATTTTGGCAGAACCACATGCATTAATTGGATTTGCAGGACCAAGAGTTATAGAACAAACGATCAAACAAAAATTGCCAGAAGGATTTCAAAGTTCAGAATTTTTACTAGAACATGGATTTATTGACAAAATAGTAGAAAGAAAAGATATGAAATCAACTATTGCAAAGTTAATTAGATTGCACAAATAAAGAAGAAAAAATTAGGACAATTTGGGACGTAGCAAAAATGTAGCTAAATGACAAAAAATGACAAATAAATTTGCCAGAGATGACAGGTGTTTTTTGACAATTTTTCGTTGAATAGGAAACGATTTTTTCTATTTAACGAAAAATTGTCAAAAAAGTCCGTCCCTTTTGGCAACTAAGGAGGAAAAAACATGGCGAAAATAACTGCGTGGGATAGAGTAATGCTAGCAAGGAAAATGGATAGACCTAAAGCATTAGATTATATTCATGAATTATTTGATAATTTTATTGAGTTACATGGTGACAGAAATTTTGGAGATGATAAGGCGATTATTGGAGGCATTGCAACATTTGAAGGTATGCCAGTTACTGTAATTGGCGAACAGAAGGGAAAAAAGGCAAAAGAAAATATGGAAAGAAATTTTGGAATGCCAAATCCAGAAGGATATCGAAAAGCATTAAGATTGATGAAACAAGCTGAAAAGTTTAACAGACCAATTATTACTTTTATTGATACACCAGGGGCATATCCTGGAATGGGAGCAGAAGAAAGAGGACAAGGAGAAGCGATTGCTAGGAATTTGTTTGAAATGTCACAACTTGAAGTACCAATTATTTGTATTGTCATTGGAGAAGGATCTAGCGGAGGTGCTTTAGCAATTGCCGTGGGAGATAAAATTGTTATGCTTGAAAATGCAATTTATTCGATATTATCTCCTGAAGGATTTGCTAGTATTTTATATAAAGATGCTAGTAAAGCAAAAGAAGCAGCAGAAGATATGAAGGCGACGGCTAAAGACTTAAAAGCATTTGGAGTAATTGATAAAGTTATAAAAGAACCAGAAGGCGGAGCGGGAGAAGATTTTGAAAGTGTAATAAAAGAATTAAAAACATATCTAAAAAAGAGTTTAAAAGAATTAAATCAAGTATCTAAAAAGAAATTAGTAGAAAATCGATATGAGAAATTTAGGACAATGTGTTAAATGGCATAATTATATAATATAGTTTATATAAATACTTTAATAAAAATATATAAAATAATAAGGAGGAATTTAAAATGTTATTAGAAGGAAAAAAAGTAGTGATTATGGGAGTAAGAAACAAATGGAGTATTGCATGGGGAGCAGCACAATCAGCCTATGAGCAAGGTGCAGAAGTTATTTGTACATGTTCAGCAGATAGTGTAGAAAAAGTAAAAGATTTAATAAAAGATATGCCAAAAGCAAGTGTATATGTATGCAATAATGTAAGTTTAGATGAAGATATAGACAATTGCCTAGAAGAAATCAAAAAAGACCATGGAAAAATTGATGGGTTATTACATGCAATTGCACATGCAAATACAGAAGATTTAAGAAATGATTTTATTTTAACTTCAAGAGATGGTTATGCACATGCACAAGATGTAAGTGCTTATTCATTAGTAGCTATTGTTAGAATGGCAAGAGAAAAAGAAATGTTAAACGAAGGAGCAAGCATTGTAGCATATACTTATTATGGTTCAGAAAAAGCAATTGAAGGATATAATGTCATGGGTGTTGCAAAAGCAGCATTGGAAGCAAGTATTCGATATCTAGCAAGAGATTTAGGAAAAGATGGATATAGAATTAATGGGATTTCAGCAGGACCAATTAAAACGTTATCTGCAAAAGGAATTAAAGACTTCGGTTCAATATTAGACATTGTTGAGGAAAGAGCACCACTACATAAAAATGTTACAATTAATCAAGTAGGCGATAGTACAGCATTTTTATTTAGTGATATGTCAAGTGCGATTACTGGTGAAATTATTCATGTAGATAATGGATTTTCAGTTGTTGGTGTGTAAAAGAAAAAGCATGTATTAACCAATTTATAATTTTGTTAATACATGCTTTTAAATTTGCACTAAAACTTTATGAATCTATCTTGAAAAAAGTGACAAGATAATGTATGATATCATGGATAGAGGTGAAATATGAAATCTAATATTTTTAAGTATATATTTATCATATTTGTGGTTATTATTGTAATTGTAGCTTTTTTTGTTATAAGAAATAATGAAAGCAAACAAGAAACACAAGAAGAAACAACGAATACAAGTGAAGAAATTGTAAGAGAAATCCGATTAGGAATCGCACAATGTGATACATTAAATCCATTATTAACAACGAATAAAAATGTTCAAGATATCACCAAATTAGTATTTGAACCATTAGTAGATGTATCTTCAGATTATAAAGCAACACCAGCATTAGCAACAGAATGGGCAAAGCAAGATGCAACAACATATATTATTAAATTAAGAGAAAATGTGAAATGGTCAAATGGTGAAAGATTTACGTCAATGGATGTTCAATTTACATATGACAAATTAAAAGAAAATTCTTCGATATATTCTAGTAATTTAGAACATGTAACTATGTTAGAAGTTGTAGATGATTATACAATCAAAATGTATTTAGATCAGGAAGTTCCATTTTTTGAATATAATTTAACATTTCCTATATTATCTAAAACATTTTATGATACACAAGATTACTATAACACAGGAATTGTACCAGTAGGAACAGGAAAATACAAAGTAGATACTATACAGGAGAATTATATAACACTTACAAAAAATTCTAATTGGTGGGATAGAGATACAAATTTATCTATTGAAAAAATTAATGTCAATGTATATGATTCGGTGGGAGAATTATATAATGCTTTCAAATTGGGAAATGTAGATTTAGTAAGTACGAGTAATGTGAATATACAAGATTATATAGGTACAATCGGATATAGTACTAAAGAAATAAAAGGAAGAGAGCATGATTTTATTGTTTTAAATACACAAAATGAGTTACTATCTAATCAAGAAGTCAGAAAAGCCATATCGTATTCAATAGATAAAAATAATATTATATCTAATGTTTTTCAAAATAAGTATTATACTTCAAGTTTTCCATTAGACTTTGGCTCATGGATATATCAAGAACAAGATGCAAGTTCTGGATATAATCCGGAACAAGCAAAACAGTTATTATCAGAAAATGGATGGAGTTATAGAAGTGGATCTTGGCAAAAAACAATAAATCGTAGAACAAGAAGAATTGAATTAAATTTAATTGTAAGAGCATCAAATACTACACAAATAGCTGTAGCTGAAAATATAAAAACACAATTAGCTAGTCAAGGAATTAGAATTAATATTCAACAATATTCTGATGAACAATACAATATAGCTATTCAAAATAAATCTTATGATATGATTTTATGTGGTATGAATTTATCTCCTAATCCAGATTTGTCTTTATTTTTTGGAGATGGAAATTTGGCAAATTATACAAATGAGGAAGTTGCAAATTTAATGAATGAAGTAAAAAATACAACAGATGAGGAAATTATAAAAAAAGATTATACAAGACTTGCAGAAATTTATAAAGCAGATATACCATATATTAGTTTATATACAAATAAACATACTATTGCATACAATACAGAGTTAGTAGGAGAAATCAACTCGAATTGGTTTAATCCATTTGGTGGAATAGAAACATGGTATAAATAAAATAAAAAATTGAAAATATGTATTGACAAAACAAAAATTTGGTATATAATAACGATATCAAACAAAAGTTCAAAGAATAAGGAGGAAAATTATGAGTGAGAATGCAGAAAAAAAGAAAGCGCTAGAAGCAGCAATGAGTCAAATAGAAAAACAATTTGGTAAAGGTTCTGTTATGAAATTAGGAGAATTTAAAGCCATGGAAATAGAGGCAATTCCAACAGGGGCTTTAAGTCTAGATATCGCATTAGGAATTGGAGGAGTACCTAGAGGAAGAATTATAGAAGTATTTGGACCAGAATCTTCTGGAAAAACTACTTTAGCATTACATATTATTGCAGAAGCACAAAAAATGGGAGGAGAGGCAGCATTTATAGATGCAGAACATGCTCTAGATCCAGTTTATGCAAAAAAATTAGGAGTGGATATTGATAATTTAATTGTATCGCAACCAGATACAGGAGAACAAGCCTTAGAAATAACAGAAAGTTTAGTTAGAAGTGGTGCATTAGATGTTATTGTAGTGGACTCAGTAGCAGCATTGGTTCCAAAAGCTGAAATTGACGGTGACATGGGAGACTCACACATGGGATTACAAGCAAGACTAATGTCACAAGCATTAAGAAAATTAGCAGGAGCAATTAATAAATCTAAAACAGTATTGATTTTTATCAATCAATTAAGAGAGAAAATAGGTGTTATGTTTGGAAATCCAGAAACAACAACAGGTGGTAGAGCATTAAAATTCTATGCATCTGTTAGAATGGATATCAGAAAAATAGAAAATATTAAACAAGATGGAGAAGTGAAAGGAAATAGAGTAAGAGTAAAAGTAATTAAAAATAAAGTTGCACCACCATTTAGAGAAGCAGAATTTGATATTATCTATGGAGAGGGAATCTCAAAAGAAGGAAATATTTTAGATATGGCTGTTAACCTAGATATTGTGGAAAAAGCAGGTTCTTGGTTTAGCTATAATGGAGAAAGAATTGGTCAAGGAAGAGAAAATGTTAAAAAATACTTAAAAGAGAATCCAAAAATGTTAGAAGAAATCGAAGGAAAAGTAAGGCAAGATTTTGAAAAAGTATTTGAAGAAAGTCTAGGAGAAGAATTGCCTGAAATTGATATGGAAGATGATGAGGAAGAATAAAAAATAGAACGATAGCAGGCTTTTTTAAACTTTTCTCTGTTTTATGACATTTATACAATAAAAAATACATGAATAACCAAGTCAAAGATGTCTATGCATAAACGTGAAGTCTGCTTTGCATTGTTCTGTACGGAAAGCATACAGAATGGTAAAATAGGAGGAAAAACATGAAAGAGAGATACAGAACTTTATCAGCAGTTATGTTGATGTTAATCAGAGAACATAACGGAAAAGAAGAGATTTTATTACAAAAAAGAAAAAATACTGGATATATGGATGGATATTGGGATTGTTCAGCTTCTCGGACATGTAGAGAACATGGAGAGCATGAAAATGGCAATGCAAAGAGAAGCAAAAGAAGAACTTTGTATAGATATTGATACGAAAGATTTAGAATTTATTTCACTTATTCATAAAATAAATGGAAAAGATATAATCTATTATAATGGATATTTTAAAGCAAAAAAATGGACAGGGGAACCAAAAATAGGAGAACCAAATAAAAATGAAGAAATAAAATGGTTTGCACTAGATGCACTTCCTGAAAATATAGTAGATGATAGAAAAGAAGCCATTAAAAATTATATATATAAAATACCTTATAGTGAATTTGGATGGGATGAAAGAAAACATAAGTAAAGGTGGATATTATGATAAAATTGCTGGCAAGTGATTTAGATGGAACAATCGTTGATAATAATCAAGTAACAAATGAAGACTTAAATGCAATAAATAAACTAAATAATACAGATATAGATTTTGCAGTTTGTACAGGAAAAACATATTCTATGATGAGAAATATATGTAATAAATTAAACCCTACTTATGGAATTTTCGGAAATGGAACACAAATTATTAATCTCAAAACTGGTGAAGAAATAAAAAAGAATGTTGTGCTAAATGATAAAGCGATAGATTGTTTAAGAATTGCTGAAAACGAGCATTTACATATACATATTTATACAGAGGATAAAATTATATCTCAACAACAACTAAAATATATGGCATTTAGAAATTATGTATTATATAGAGATGAAGTTCAATTTAAAGTGGTAGAATCTCTAGAAAAGTATATACGAGGAAAAAATCCTAACATATTAAAGTTGGTTTTATCAGGAGAAAAAGATTTAAAAGATGTAAAAAAGCAAATAGAAGAAAAGGAAGATTTAATAGCTATACAGATAAAAAAATATGCTGAATATCAAGACAAGATAATTAATCAAGAATATGAATATTTAGATATTGTCCCAAAACATGTAACAAAATATGATGCATTAAAACAATTAAGTCAGTATTTAAACATTCAAGATGAAGAAGTTATGGCAGTAGGAGATAATATCAATGATATTGATATGATAAAGCATGCAGGAGTGGGAGTGGCTATTGGAGGAAGTTATGAAGAAGTAAAAGATGTGGCTTCATATATCACTAAGAACACAGTAAAAAATGGAGGATTTGCTGAAGCGGTCTATAAATTTATAGAAGTATGAAGGAGTAACTATGTATACAATTGAAGAATTTGATAAAGAAAAAACAAAAGTATTAAAATATGTATTATATAAAAAAAGAAGTGAAAGTGAAATTAGAAGAAAATTCGAGAATGAAATAGAACAAAACATGTTAGAAGATATTATTTCATATTTAAAAGAAGCCAATTATATAAACGACAAAGAATATATTCAAAAAACAGTGAATAACTTTATTGCTTTAAAAAATTTATCTATTCGAGAAATTGAATACAAGTTGTATAGTAAAGGAATTAAAAAAGAAGATATAGAGGACTATCTATATGAAAATAAAGAAGAACTAACAGGATATGAAATACGAGCAGCAAGAAATATTATTAATAAAAAAGTTACTTCAATGGAAAAAGAAGAAGTAAGACAATACTTATTAAAAAAAGGTTATAAGAAGGAAAATATCAATATAGCCATGGGAGAAAATTAAAGTCGTGAAAACAGAAATAAAATTTGAATAAGCAAAAGGAGAATAACCATGTCCATACTAACATTAGAAACTAAGAAATACGCTATTAAGATAGAGAACTTTGAAGGTCCTCTAGATTTATTGTGTCATCTAATTGAAAAAAATAAAATGGATATTTATGATATTCATCTAAATGAAATTACAGACCAATATATACAATATTTAAATCAAATGGAAAAAATGAATTTAGAAATTGCTAGTGAATTTGTAGTAATGGCTTCTACTTTGCTATATCTTAAGTCTAAAAATTTACTTCCAAAACAAGAAGAAGAGGAAGAAGAATTAACAGAAGAAGAACTAATAAGAAGAATTATAGAATATAAAAAATTTAAGGAAATTAGTAAAGTGTTAAAACAAAACTATATAGAAAATGGAAATCGCTATTATAAAGTTCAGGAAAATATAGAACTTCCAAAACAAAAACTAGAAAAAGAATATGATAATCAGGTTATTCCAAAAATATATCAACAATTATTAGAAAGAACAAGTGTGAAATTAAATCAGAATGCTAAAAATATTGAAAAAATTGCATTAGTAGAAAATTACACAGTAGCTAGTAAAGTAAAAGAAATGTTTAAAGTGTTAGTAAAACAGAAACGATTTGTATTTAATAAATTGTTTGCATTAAATAAGCATAATAAACAAGAAGTAGTTACAGCATTTAGTGGATTATTAGAAATGTCAAGAAGAAAAAAAGTAGAAACAACACAAGATGAATTGTTTGGTGATATTACAGTAGAAAAAATAAAAAGAGCATAAAAGTCATGGTAATAAAAATCTTAAAAAATTTGTTTAAAAGTTTAAAAAAAGGAAAAACTAATATAAATTGCTTTATTAAAAGGAGGCAAGTATATTGGTTTTTCTTTTTATATTATTCATTTTACTGATTATCACATTAAGCATTGTATCAAGTAGAATAGAAATCAAACTTATGCCTTTTATCATAAACTCAAAAAAAGCTAAATGTGTGGATGAACAAAGTAAAGTGATTATTAAATTAAAACTATTTGGAAAGATTCCTATTATCAAATTTGTAATTACCAAAAGAAAGTTAAAAAAATTACAAAAATCATTTAAAATGAATGAAAAAATAGAAGAGATAGAAAAAAATATTATACAGAACAAAGACAAAATTGATGTGCGATTGTTGGCGGTTATAAAAGAAATTGGTAGAAGTATAACGATTGAAAGATTAGAATTGGGAATGGAATTAGGAACACAAAATGCCTTTTTAACTTCAATGATAGTAGCTATTCTTTCTAGCATTGTAGCAATTGGTGTATCTAAAATGAAAGTAAAAGAAGATGATGTCTGGTATGAAATAGAGCCAATATATACAAATCAGAACTTTGTAAAAATTGCCATTTCTGGTATATTTCAAATAAAAATGGTACATATTATAAATATCATATATGTATTAAATAAAAAAGGAGGAATGAAAAATCATGAGCGAACATCCAATAGAAGGTCTTATGACTACAGCTATGAATAGTATTCAAGATATGATAGATGTCAATACCATCATAGGCGAACCAATTGAAACATCCAATAATATTGTCATTATTCCAATATCAAAAGTATCTTTTGGATTTGCTGCAGGTGGAAGTGAATTTAAGGGAGAAACAGTGGATGAGTATAGAAAAAAGGAAAAAGAGGAAGAAGTACAATACCGTTTGCCATTTGGAGGAGGTTCAGGAGCAGGTGTTACGATTAATCCAATTGCATTTTTAGTTATTCAAGGAGAAAATGTAAAATTAATGCCAGTCAATTATAGTTCATCAATAGACAAACTTTTAGATTATATTCCAGATTTATTAGATAAAACAAATAATATGATTAATAAATGTATGCAAAAATCAAAAGGAAGAACTAAAGCAGAAATAAAAGGAGAAAAAGAGGAAGAAAGCAAAAAATCACAAAAGGTAAAAGCTGATAAAAATAGAATAGAAAATGATTTAGATGAAAGTAGACATATAAGGGAAAAATTAGAGAAGACAAAAAAGCCAGTAGAAGAAGAGATAACGTATGAATACGAATATGATGAAACGTTAGATGATGACGAATAGATGAGACAATTCGGGCCAGGTTGGGTTTTGTCCCATTTGTGTCGAATAGTGTCGAGTAACAATCCAATTTTTCTAGAAGATTTTTATGTATTTAGAATTTAACTAGAATACTGTATATACGATTTTATTTATTAAATGGCTATCATTACAGAATAAACAAATTCTAATATTATCAAGTATGAAATCGCTGGCGCACCGCGACTTTCCTAATTGATAATATAAGAATTTGTAATATTCTTCCATTTGCACATTTAATTTCACAAAATCGTATATACAGTATTTTAGTTTTAAAATAAAATTAAAAAAGCCTAAAGGAAATAGATTGTTACTCGACACCATTCGACACAAATGGGACAAAACCCAACCTGGCCCGAATTGTCTCATTCTGTCGAAAACTTTTTATAAAACGACAAAACTTCCTAATTTTTACTCTTGGAAAATAATGGAAATGGATATATAATACAAAAAGAAAATTAAAGGAGGCTATAATGGAATCAAAATTTTATGAAGAGGACAAGTTATTAATTTTTAGAATAACAGAAGAAATTGATGATTTTAGTGTTCAAAAGATAAGGAGGAGGGCGGATTATGAAATTGAAAGATATATGCCTAAAAAAGTTATATTTGATTTTAATAGTGTTACATTCATGGATAGCGCAGGGATAGGATTGGTTATTGGGAGATACAAATTTGTAAAAATGTTAGGTGGAACGGTTGAACTTGCAAATTTAACAAATAGTATTAAAAAAATATTTGAAATGAGTGGTATTTTAAGATTAATTCCAATTACGCATTTAGAAGTGTTATAAATATTAGAATACTTATTAAAATAGCATGAGAGCAGTATAAAAAAGTAGCAAATAAAAGAGGGATTTATAGGTATACCTAAAAAAAAACCTAAATATATATTTAAAGGAAAGAAAAATGAAAAGTGAAATCGAAAATGAAATGAAATTAGAATTTATTAGTAAATCTGCAAATGAAGCATTTGCAAGAATTACAGTTGCTGCTTTTGCATCACAGTTAGATCCAAGTATTGAAGAATTAGCTGATATAAAAACAGCAGTTTCAGAGGCAGTAACAAACTGTATAATTCATGGATATGATAAAAGACAAGGTATTGTAAAAATATTTGCAAGATTAACAGAAAATGAAATTATGATAGAGATATCAGATAAAGGCAAAGGAATAGAAAATATTGATATAGCAAAAGAACCATTATATACAACGAAACCAAATTTAGAAAGATCAGGTATGGGATTTACTATAATGGAAAGTTTTATGGATAAAGTGGAAGTAGAGTCTGTGGTAGGTTTGGGAACAAAAGTGACAATGCGTAAAGTTATTAAGCCTAAAATTGAAAACGAAGAGTCTGATGAAGAATTTGCAATGATAACAAAAGAATAGAGGTATACTATGTTTGAAAACAGTATTGAAGCAATAAAAAAGGCACAGTCTGGTGACAAATATGAAATGGAGAGAATGATTAGAGATAATAATCGGTCTAATATGGAGTATTGTAAAGAGATTTAATGGAAGAGGTTATGATTTAGAAGATTTATACCAGATTGGCTGTATGGGATTTATAAAATCCATCAAAAGGTTTGATACAAATTTTGATGTGAAATTATCTACATATGCAGTTCCTTATATGATAGGAGAAATCAAAAGATATATACGAGATGATGGACCAATAAAGGTGAGTAGAGGAATCAAAGAATTAGGAATAAAAATAAGAGAATTACAAAAAGATAATTTAAATAAGAAAGGAAAAGAGTTAACAATAGAAGAATTAGAAAGTGAATTAAAAATAGCAAAAGAGGATATCAGTTTAGCATTAGAAGCCAATAATACAGTAGAATCTATAGATGGCAGTTTTTATATAAACAATAAAGATGGAGATAGTTTGAATTTACTAGAAAAAATTTCATCAGATAAAAACGAAGAAGAAAGTATCACAAATAAATTAGCAATAAAGCAACTTATAGAAGGATTAGAAGATAGGGAAAAAGAAATTATACTGTTAAGATTTTATAAAGATAAAACACAATCGCAAGTGGCAAAAATTCTTGGTATTACACAAGTACAAGTATCTAGATTAGAAAGAAAAATCTTAGGAAATATGAAAATGAAGCTAATTTCATAAAGAGGTGATATGTTGAAAAAAGTTTTTATCTATTTTTTTGCCTTTGTATTTATTTGTTTTATTTTACCAGCACTATTGACTAGAAGAATAACCACCGCTTCAGAAGTAAGTAACCAAATAGAAGAAAATAAAGAAGAAAATGCAAATAGTGAATATATATATAACAAATATGGGACTATAAAGTTATTACATACAGATACAAATGCCGTGGAAGAAGTAGCGTTAGATACATATATTTGTCATGTGGTATCAGCAGAAATGCCAGTGGATTTTGAAAAAGAAGCTTTAAAAGCACAAGCGATTGTTGCAAGAACATATACTATTTATAAAATAAATAATAAAAAACATGATAATGCAGATATATGTGATGATTCTACTTGTTGTCAAGCATGGATATCAAAAGAAGATCGATTAGCAAGATGGGAAGGAGATAAAGAAGCAAAGTGGAATAAAATTAAAGAAGCTGTACAAGAAACTCAAGGAAAAATTATAACCTATAACAATGAACCAATTAATGCTTTTTTTCATTCTAATAGTGGAGGAAAAACTGAACTTCCAGTAGATGTTTGGGGAGGTGGTAGTAATATGCCATATCTTCAAGTAGTAGAAACTTCAGGAGAAGAAGGATATACACAATATAGTTCGGAAGTAGAACTAACAAATGAAGAACTACTGGAAAAATTAAAAACAGTTTATACAGATATTCAAATCGATTTTAATAATAGTGAAGATATTAAAATATTAGCATATACCAGTAGTGGAAGAGTTAAAAACATTAAATTTGGAAACCACGAAATTTCTGGTACAGAGGCAAGAAGTCTTTTAGGATTAAGGTCTACCAATTTTGAAATAACAAAAGAAGATGGGAAAATAAAATTTACTGTAACAGGATATGGGCATGGTGTTGGAATGAGCCAAACTGGTGCTGATAGTATGGCGAAGAATGGAAGTACAGCTGAACAGATTATCCAACATTTTTATGTTGGAGTAGAGATTAAAGAAGTAAATGATTTGTAATAAAAATAACAATATGAAACTTTAAGTTACCTAGGCTCAAAGTAAAAATAAACTATAAAGGTTATGATTAATCGTTATCAATATAAAAACACACAAAGTTATATTATCATAATTTATGAGATGAAATGGCTAACATTACAAAATATACAAATTCTAATATTATCAAACATAAAATCGCTGGCGCACCGCGATATTTTTGTTTGATAATATAAAAATTTGTAATATTTTTCCATTTGCACATTTCATCTCATAAATTATGATAATATAACTTTGTGTTAATTAAAAAATTTAAAACAATACATCATAACCTTTATAGTTTATTTTCAAAAAAAGATTAGTCAAAAAAATAAAATTTTAATATAAATGTATAATCTTCTTAAAAAAGGAAATACTTGTAATAATAAAGTATTTAAGGAGGATTATATGAAAAAAGATGTACATTTAAAAAATATTGGGGAGAAAAATATAAATGATAAAATTATTTCATATGTAGTTATGGGAGCAGTCGTCATTGCGATTATTATTATTTCACTTTTATTATATAGCCAAAAAATAAATAATGATGTAAAAGACGAAACGATGACATTAGAGGAAATGACAGATATTATTGGAGAAGCAGATAATTATAATAATGAAACAGAAAGTGCAAGTACAGAAATTGGAAAAACAGTTGAAGAAAGTCAAGAAGAAGCAGAACAAGAAAATGTATATAATGAAACAACACAGAATACAACTGCAAATGAAGCAGTAGAAAGTAGCACAAGTACAACAGAAAATACAGTAGAAAATACCACACAAAATATAACCAGTAAACAAGATACAACACAAGAAGTGAAAGAATTAAGTTTTCAAAGACCAGTAGAAGGAGAGATTATAAGAGAATTTGCACAAGACAATCTCGTATATTCTGAAACTTTAGAAGAATGGGTTACACATAATGGAATTGATATAAAAGCAGATAAAACAACAGTTGTAAAAGCAGCAGAAGCTGGAGTTATAAAATCTATAAAAAATGACCCTAGATATGGATTGACAATTGTTATAGAACATGATGATGTCTATCAAACAGTGTATTCAAATCTACTAACTTCTGAATTTGTTGTAGAAGGAGAAACTGTTGAGAAAGGGCAGTCTATAGGAACCGTTGGAAATAGTGCTGTATTTGAAATTGCCGATGAACCACATCTACATTTTGAAATCTTAAAAAATTCTATACAAGAAGACCCTTCAATTTATATACAATAATAATTGACTAAGAAATATATGTATGATAAAATAAGTTGGTAGTAAATATAAATATAAATTGAAATAAAAAATACAAGAAGAGGGAATGAGAAAATGAAATTAGGAATTGTCGGACTACCAAATGTAGGAAAGAGTACATTATTTAATAGTATAACCAAGGCAGGAGCAGAGTGTGCAAACTATCCATTTTGTACAATTGAACCTAACGTGGGTGTTGTACCTGTTCCAGATGAAAGACTAGATGTATTAACCAATATGTATCATCCACAAAAAACAACGCATGCAGTTATTGAATTTGTAGATATAGCTGGTTTGGTAAAAGGTGCTAGCAAGGGAGAAGGATTAGGAAATAAATTTTTATCACACATACGTGAAACAGATGCTATATGTGAAGTAGTAAGATGTTTTGAAGATTCTAATATTGTCCATGTTGATGGGAGTATAGATCCAATAAGAGATATTGAAACAATTAATTTAGAATTAATTTTTGCAGATATAGAAACTGTCAATAAACGATTAGACAAAGCAAAGAAAAATTTAAAAGCTGATAAAAAATATCAAGAAGAAATTGATATATTAGAAAAAATCAAAGAAAGTCTAGAAAATGGAATTTCAGCAAGAGCAATTGATTTTAATGAAGATGAACAAGCGATAGTAAAAGACATGTTTTTATTAACCACAAAACCAATTCTATATATTGCAAACGTATCTGAAGAACAATTAAGTGATGCAGAAAATGACCCAATGGTCAAAAAAGTAAAAGAATATGCATCAAAAGAAAAAGCCGAAGTCATTCCTTTATGTGTTAAAGTAGAAGAAGAATTATCTGGACTAGAAGATGAAGATAAAAAAGAAATGCTAGAAATGTTAGGATTAGAGGAATCAGGTCTAGATAAAGTAATTAAAAAAAGTTATGACTTATTAGGTCTAATGTCTTTTTTAACAGCAGGAGAGCCAGAAGTTAGAGCATGGACGATAAAAAAAGGAACAAAAGCACCACAGGCTGCTGGAAAAATACATTCAGATATAGAAAGAGGTTTTATAAAAGCAGAGGTTGTTTCTTTTAAAGATTTAATAGAACAAGGGTCAATGGTTGCAGCAAGGGAGAAAGGACTTGTGAGATCAGAAGGTAAAGAATATGTTATGCAAGATGGAGATATTGTATTATTTAAATTTAATGTATAAATACTGTAAATGTTTTGTAATAAAATTGTAAAATAAAAAAATAAAAAAACTATTGACTATAAAATAAAATAAGTATATTATATTTATGAATTAAAACAAATGAGGAATAGTGTGTTTATATACTTGCAATTATTAAAAAATAGTGGTATAATAATAATTGTTTATGAAGAAAAGAGAGAAATATACTATTTGAAGTAAGGAGAGGTAATATGAAAAAATCAATTATTTTAAAAAGTTTTTTAGTAATTTTAGTTTGCACAATGCTTGTATTTACGGCATCATCAGTATATGCGGCATCAGATGAAGGGTATAATGACCTATTAACAGATTTAGAAGGAAATACAACAGGAAATTCAACTTCAAATACAGGTAACACAAATACAAACACCAACACTAATAGAAATACAAACTCAAATTCAGGTAATGTTCAAAATATAAATGCATTAAGAAATAACACAAGCAATAGAACAAATATAGCAAATAATACAAACTTACCAAAAACAGGTATTCAAGATTCTTTACCAACTGTATTATTAGTAGTTGTATTTGGAATTTCAGCAGTGTATGCATATAAAAAAGTAAAAGATTATAGAAATATTGATTAGTAAATAGAAATTGAAGATGTTAGACATCTTCAATTTTTGCTTTTATAATAATTCTATTTCCATTAAAATTATTGCATGTAACTAAAGTTAATTCGTGAAAATTTGTGATTGTTTGATATACAGGAGATAAATCATCTGCCTTTACTTCATAATTTTTTATTACAGAATACGTAAATTTATTATCTAAATAATCATATAAAATAATGTTATCACCAAAATTTAAATTTTTGATATTACTGAAAAATTTATTATTGTCATAATTATGTCCTGCAATACATAAATTGAAATCATTAGAATCATTTGATTCGGAGGGAAGACTTCCAGAAAATCTACAAGGAGAAGTTTTTAATAAATCATCAGTTAGTCCATTAAAAATAGGATATGATATATTTAAAGTAGGGATTTCGATAATACCAATGATAGAATCAGGAGACAAAGGAATATTATTTGTTGTATTATTATCATTATTTGAATACAATTGGGTTATACTATAATTATTGATTAACAAATCAGAAAAATTTTCTTTTGAATTTAAAGAAAATTTGTAATATACAAATATGGAAGAAATAACTAAAATAGCAGTAATTGAAAGAAAAAATTGAATATTAAAGGTTTTTTTAGATAATTTTTTTCTTGAAGGTGTGGTATTTATTTTATTAGTTGTATTTTCTGATTGTTCAACATTTTTATTAAAATCAATATTGATAATCTGATTCATAATCATCCTCCAATTATTTTGTATTACTTAATAGTATTTCCGAATAAAATGAAAATATAATATATTATATAAGACAAAATAATGGAAACATAAAAAACAATGAATGATGAAATAGGAAATTTTTAGATTTTTTTATTTATAAAAATAATCAAAAATTACTTGAAAAATATAAAAAACATGATATAATAATAAACATAATATAGAAAAACGATAGTCAGGACACGATAAATGGCATAATATCTTAAAGAGAACCAAAGGTAGCTGTGAATTTGGTAAGTAAAAACTATTTATTATCCCCTAACTGTTACTAAACTGAAATCAAAGTAAGTATAGTCGTAAATCTGCGTTAAAGATGAATGAGAGAACTAATTGAAAGAGAATTGATTAGTTAAAATAGGTGGTACCGCGGAAAGTAAAGCTATTTCGTCCTAATGTGCAAATATATGCATGTTAGGACTTTTTTATTGTATAGGAAACAATATGAAATTTTAAGTTACTTAGGCTCAAAGTGAAAATAAATATTAAAATTTTATTTTCAAAAGAAAAGGAATGATAAAAGAAAATGAAATTAATGAAGGTTAGATGGATAATTTTAATAATAATAGCGATAGTACTAGGAATTTTAATTGTAATCAATATAATTGAGTATATTAATAACCAAAATTTTTTGAAGTTACACATTAATCAGATTGAAGAAGACATGATAACAAATGAAGAAGCACAAAAATTTAATATGAAATTTTATCAATACTTAGATCAAGATAGAGAAAGAGCAAGAATATATTGTTTCACACGTGATAAACATAAAGTAAATGGTTTGATTAAAACGGTAATAAAAAGCAACAAAAATAATGATGAACATCATGTTACAATACAATATAATGATATAAATGGTAAGCTTATACAGGTTGATACTGATGATAATTATCGTAAAATATATGATATTGATACATTTGAAATTTATTTTATATTTTTTAAATATGATGAACAAGGTTATATTACTTCTATTGAGATCGAAATATCAGGGAATGCCATGTGATATATAAATTAATTAAACAAGTACAATTAAAATTAAAAATATAATTAAAAAAGGGAGGAATTTGTATGTACAAAAAAGTAGAATTGCAAAACGGTTTTGTCGGAATGGAAAATGATGTTGCAAAATTGTGGAAGGACAAAGACATCATAAAGAAAAGTTTAAATAGTAATCAGGGAAAACGATATTTTACCTTTTATGATGGACCTCCAACAGCAAATGGAAAACCACATGTAGGACATATCGAAACAAGAGTTATGAAAGACTTAATTCCAAGATATAAAGTCATGAAAGGATACAGAGTTATCAGAAAAGCTGGTTGGGATACCCATGGTTTACCAGTAGAACTAGAAATCGAGAAAAAGTTAGGAATTTCAGGAAAACAACAAATTGAAGAATATGGTGTTGAAAAATTCGTAAAACAATGTAAAGAAAGTGTTTTTGAATATGTTCATCTATGGGAAGAAATGACAAACAAAGTTGGATTCTGGGTAGATATGGATGATCCATATGTAACTTATCATAATGAATATATTGAATCTGTATGGTGGGCTTTAAAACAAATGTGGGAAAAAGGATTACTTTATGAAGGACATAAAGTTATGCCATATTGTCCAAGATGTGGAACAGCCTTATCATCACACGAAGTAGCACAAGGATATAAAGATGTTAAAGACTTAACATGTATTGCTAAATTTAAAGTACTTGATGGACAAAAATTTGATAAAGACACATATATCTTAGCATGGACAACAACACCATGGACATTACCATCAAACTTAGCACTTTGTGTTAATAAATCATATGAATATGCAGAAGTAAAAGCAAATATTGGAACAGATGATGAACCAATATATGAAAACTATATTTTGGCAAAAGATTTGTTAGAAACTGTATTAAAAGAAACACCATATGATGTTGTAAAAACATTTAAAGGTGAAGAATTATTAGGAACAAAATATGAAAGATTAATGCCATTTGGAAAAGTAGAAGGAAAAGCATTTGAAGTCATTCATGGAGACTATGTAACATTAACAGATGGTACTGGTATTGTTCATATTGCACCTGCTTATGGTGAAGATGATAGTTTGGTTGCAAAACAAAATGGTATTACTTTTATCAATTTAGTAGATAAAGAAGGAAAATTTGTAAAAGAAGTAGAGCCATGGGCTGGAAGATTTGTAAGAGATTGTAATGAAGATATTTGTAAATGGTTAAAACAAGAAAACAAATTATTTAGCAAAGAAAAACATATGCACTCATATCCACATTGCTGGAGATGTGACACACCACTTCTATATTATCCAAAAGAAAGCTGGTTTGTTGCAATGAGCAAACTAAGAGATGAATTAGTTGAAAACAATAGCAAAGTAAACTGGTATCCAGAGACAATTAAGACAGGAAGATTTGGAAAATTCCTAGAAAATGTTATCGACTGGGGAATCTCAAGAGATAGATATTGGGGAACACCACTACCAATCTGGACTTGTGAGGATGAAAACTGTGGACATAGAGAATGTATCGGGTCAATTCAAGAATTAAAAGAAAAAGGAATTGATGTACCAGAAGATATAGAACTTCATAAACCATATATTGATAATGTATATCTAAAATGTCCAAAATGTGGTAAAAAAATGCATAGAGCAAAAGAAGTTATTGACTGTTGGTTTGACTCAGGTTCAATGCCTTTTGCACAATGGCATTA
>CALXJS010000003.1 GCA_944388685.1 uncultured Clostridia bacterium
GAATTGGTCCAACTTATGCAGATAAAAGTAATCGTATTGGTATTAGAATGTATGATTTACTTCTTCCAGAAGATGAACTAATTCATAAAATTGAAGAAGCTACAAAAGTTCATAATCAAGTTTTTAAAGCAAACAATATGGAAAAATTGGTTGTTAATAGTGAAAAGTTAGGCAAAAAATATCATCAATATGGCGAATTATTAAAAAATTATATTACAGATATTGAACCATTCATTTTCAATAGCATTAAAAATAATGAAAAAATCGTTGTAGAAGGTGCTCAAGCTTTCCGTTTAGATTTAGACCATGGAGACTACCCAATGGTTACAAGTTCAAATCCTGTAGTTTCTGGAACACTTTGTGGAGGAGCTTTACCTCCTCAGGCCTTAAATGTGGTTATTGGTGTTGATAAAGCCTATAACAGCAGAGTTGGCAATGGTCCATTCCCTACTGAATTACCTGCTTCACTTGATAAAAATGGAAATGTTATAAAAGATGCCACTCCTTTAGAAGGTGATATCGTTCGTGATTTAGGGCATGAATATGGTACAACAACTGGTCGTCCTCGTAGATGTGGTTGGATGGATTGTCCTATTCTTTGCTCTGCTAAATATACTTCTGGTATCGACTATTTATGTTTAAATCATTTAGATACGTTGGGAGAAATTGGTAATAAATTAGGATATGTTAAAGTTTGTACAAGTTATATGTATAAAGGTAAAAAAATACATCATTATCCTGATGATATCATGGTAACAGGCGAAATTCCTGAACCAGTTTACGAAACTTTAGAAGGTGGATGGACAATCGATAGTTCTTGTAAAAACTACGATGACCTTCCAGAACTTGCAAAGAAATTTGTTGAAATTGTTGAAAAAGCTTCTGGCATTCCTGTTAAATACATAGGAACTGGTCCTGCAAGTGATGATTTGATTGTAAGAGACATTTAATATTATTTAAGAGAGCATCCGCTCTCTTGTATTCTATTATAGATATTATAGTCAAAAATAACTACAAAGGTATAACTAGCAAAAACACAATCACAAATAAGGAGAATATATAAATGAACATAAAAAATCCAAAATTCGAAATATCAGCAGTAGGTCCAAAACAATATCCCAAAAATCATTTACCAGAAATTGTTTTGGTCGGAAAATCTAATGTGGGAAAATCTAGTTTTATTAACACCATGATAAACAGAAAAAAACTAGCTAGAACCAGTAGTGAGCCTCGGAAAAACAAGACAAATTAATTTTTATAATATAGATGATATCTTTTATTTTGTGGATTTACCTGGGTATGGATATAGTAAAATGTCTAAAAAAGAACAAGAACAAGTTGGAAAATTTATAGAACAATATTTGTTCAATAGAAAAGAAATTGCATTAATCATCTTTTTAATTGATATTCGACATAGTCCTACCGAGAATGATAGACTTATGTATAACTATATCATCTCTTCTGGCTTACCTTGTTTGATTTTAGCAAATAAAGCCGATAAAATTGCCATTACCAAAGTGAGTGACACTGTCAAAGCTTTACAAAAAGAATTAAATCCCATTGGAGACATTCCTACTCTCCCTTTCTCTTCTGAAAGAAAAATCTATAAAGAAGATGTTTGGAAATATATAAATGACTTTATTTTAAATTAGCTTATACAATAATTATAAAAAAAGTTCAACTTTTTGTTGAAACAAAGATTCTGTATAAAAGATTTATGAAATTATATGTGCAAATGGAAGAATATTATAAATTCTTAAGTTATCAAGCAGGAGAATCTCAAACTTGCTTTGAAAGGTGCCTGCTTGATAATTTTAGAATTTATTTATTCTGTAATGTTAGCCATATAATTTCATAAATCTTTTATACAGTATCTTTGTTTCTCTTTAAATTGTGAAATGTATAGGAAAACTCAATTTTTCTATGCAACATTGTTTTTTTGTTGAATAGGAAACGATTTTTCCAACAAAAAACAAATGATACTATGGCTGGTCTAGCAGAAAACATAATATCATTTGCCCTTATTCTATCTATAATTGCTAATTTTTATCATTTTGCATTTTATTATATAAACGAATTTTTCTTCTAAGTTTATTTTTATACACTTTTTTATTATACATATATAATACAGTAAGAATCACTACAATACCCAAAGTCATTATTTTAGATTGTAATATTTCAAGTCCAATACCTAAATTGGGAATAACCATTTCAACTTTTCCTATTACTTGATTTTGGAATATCCCTTCTGCATCTACATTGTAATTCTGGTTTGATTTTGTATGATATATAACCTTTCCATCTATGGTTTCTATACTAACTACCTCGTTTATTCTAACCTTTTCATTTATAGAATATGCTATTTTGTCATTTACTTCTATGCTATCATTTTTCCCATATTTCTTTGTAATAATAAGAGAATTTTCTAAAATCTCTGGCTCCATTAAATTTGTTTCCATTGAAAATAAGCTAATTCCAAATAAGTTAAAATAGTCTATTTCTTTTATTGTTGTATTTACAAAATATATTACATTAAATACAACACATAGTACAAATAATATGTATAGTATATTGATGACTATTTTTTTGTTTTGGACTCTTTTATAAAATTTGATCCTTGTTTCTCTTTTCTTGCTCAATTTTCTTCTTTTCTCTCCTATTTTCCATTTTTTCATTTTTTCTTATTTTTAAAAATAAAAACATTAATAAGATTAGAATCATTACTAAAAATACAATTTGATTTTCTAAAAGATTTATCATATATCCTAATTTTGGTATTGTTAAAATATTTTTTCCTTCAATTTGTGTATATTCTATTTTTTCATTATCTTCTAAATTATTATTATCACCTTTGGTTGTATATATGTTTCTTCCGTTTTTTTCTTCAATGTTTGTAATTCGATGTGTAATTACTTTATCTCCCTGCTGAAAAGTTATTACATCATCTACTTGTAATTTATCTTCTTGCACTTTTTTTGCTATTGTTACATCTCCTACATTAATAGAGGGTATCATACTATCTGTTGTTATGATAAACGCCTTATATCCAAACAGGCTAATATCATCTATTTTATTTATGCAAGAAATAAACACTAATATAACATTATATAATAAAATAATAATCATGACATCTAGTATTCTTTTTATGACTTTGGTATTTTTCTTTCTTTTATTTATGTTTTCAATATCGTATTTCATTCTTCTTTTCCCTTATTTTATAACAATATATTCATAAGCTTCTCCAACATAGTTTTCCCCATCATATAATTTATACACTAGTTTATAGGTTCCTGTTAACAATTCAGATTTCAAATTCAAGAAAAAGTCTTGAGAACTATTTGGATTGTTAAATGCTATATATTCTTTTTCTTTATTTGTTGTCTCTAGTGAATTTGACACATAATCTTGTAAATTCACTTGTTCATATTCTCTGGAATATACATCATTATATGTTCTTCTATATAATGAAACTGTTATATTCGGGTCATCTAATGCTGATGAATATTCCACTGTGCTTACCAATGAATTTGTTCCATCAACTGTATTCCCTGTTTCTTTGTCCACAATCTTTGCAGTATCATTTGTAACAACTTTTAATCCATATGCTGAATTGATAATGGTTATATTTAATTCTATAGAATCTGAAGCTGTTAATCCATAATAAATTCCATCTGATGAACCAAATGATTCTATCACAATCTTATAATCTCCTGTAGCCCAAGTCGTATTATCTTCTGTATTGATTTTTATTCTAGCCAATACATCTGTTACTTTGTCTGCAATATTGATTCTGGTTGTTCCATCAACTCTTGGATAATATTTTTGTCCATCTAATTCAAAATTCACCCCTAATAGACTATCTACATTTAATCTATTTCCATTAATATCATAAATCGTAATTTTTATTCCTAACTTTTTATCAAAATATTGTGTATCATATACTTTTTTAGAATCCACAACCGTTTGTGTAAAAGTGGTTTCTACATTTAATTTTATTTGATCTCCTAAATACGCTGTTATAGGGTCAACACTTCCATCCAATTCAATTGTTGCATCTTGGTTACAGTATACAGAATATCTGATAACATCTCTTTGAATTCCTAATACCCCTACTAACGTTTGATTATTATCGTTCCTTAATTCCATTAATAATGAGTGATTTTGTATGTTTTCTGTCATATTGGTATCTGCAAAACTTACATGGAAAATAAAATTTTCATAAAGCAAATTTTGGTCTTTTAAATAGTAGTTTTGACTTTCTGCTTGTTCATCATATTTTCGGTTTTCACTTCCCATTGCGATAAAGTCTTCCAGTCTATATACATATTTCTTTTGTGTTACATCTTCACTTGTTACCACATAATAATAATATGTATTGGTTACCATATCTAACATGGTCAATTTTGTATTTTCTGGAAAGCAATATGGCATTCCATTTGCATCTGTTGATACCAATACTCTTTCATCTGTTGCATAAGATTGATAGTATTCACATTGATCAAAATCTTCTAGTATATGTGAAAAATATACTGAAAAATCACTTTTGCTCGTTATCGTTGTATCTGTTGAAGTAAATAATCCAAATTTTTGTCCTGGTGTAATAGCCCCTTCGTAAAAATCATCTTGGAATAAATTACTAGAAATAGTTATAACAATATCTATCCATGATATTTCGTAATTCAAATCATCTATTGGTGTTAATACTTGTAAACGTATTCTTACATCACCTAACGCTCTTTTTTCTGTTATATTTTGTGAATGGTATAAGCACAAGTTTAAAGTTGGTGTATAAGTTGAATTGTCCTTATCGTAATTTGTTGTTCCAGTATAACTTCCTCCTTCTTCTGTTAAAAATGTAGTCGAACCCTTTGTTTCCCATCCGCTATTTCCTGTTTCCATTGTTAGTCCTAATATATTATTTGCTTTTTCTTCATCCTGTTCAATTGGATTTATTTCACTTGGATCTACTAACGTCACTCCATTTGCCAATCCTGGTGAAAAACCTGTAACAACATATTTTACATTCGGTGTTGAGAAACCTTGCAATAAAAGTTCATATGTTCCAAGTGTTATGTATTTTGACGCTGTTAATTCTACATTGAATGTTGTTACATCCATTTGTTCTCCAACAGTCCAGATATAATATACATCGGCATCTGGTGTTGGTGTTATATAATTTACTTTTATTTTTCCTTCTTCATTATAATTGGTATAAAAACCATCTACCGTTATGTCATGATTTACCATATGTTGCCCCATTGCATAAGAATTGGATATAAATGTTCCTTCATTTGTTATGGTCTCTCCATTGTCATATTCGTGATTATAAAGACCTGTACTTGTACTTGGATTGTTTCTACTTGAGAATAATCCAAAGAAGAACATTCCATATACTTCTCCATATGTAGTTACTTGTTCATTTGTCGCTATATTTAAGTTCTTTCCTTCTAGCATATAGATTCGATTATCGACATTTTTAACGGTTTCTCCCGTATCTGGATTGATTGTAACAGTTCCTTTTATTTCATTACCATTTTCATCATCAACAACACTATCTAATTTTTTTAATAGGTTTGCACCATTTTGTAAATAAAGAATTGAATTATTTTTTAGTTTTACTTCATCTACTCTACTAATTGCAAAAAATGTTGTTGAATATTCATTGGTTCTGTCTGTTGCTCCTGATAGAGAAATTGAAGAATTAATGATAGTTGCTAAATTTGCTCTTTGAAGAGAAACATTATATTGTGGTTCATCCACTGTTCCATAATTTTTAATGGTTATATAACTTTGTCCACTTGTACTAGAAGCATTTCCTGAGCCAAATATACTTCCTGTTATCGCAAAATTTTCATGCTGATTTCCATCGATTAAAATATCGGTTCCATCTGTTACACTAATAAATGAGAAGTCGTAATTTTCATCTCCTGCTTCATTTGCTTCTCCTCCACCAAATACAGTTCCAACAATATTGATATCTCCGATTTCTAAAGAAGAATCCCCTACTGCATCATATCCAATTTTGGTAGCAGTTGTACCATATACAACTGACGTATTGGCTCCTCCATATACATTTCCTCCAATGATGCCTCCAACAATATTTACTGTACTTGAAGTATGCTTTGTAAAAGTTCCTGTGGCTGCTTTGTTTCCACCTCCAAATACATTTTTTGCAACATTGTTTTTCGTTCCTTCCATTACCAAATTTGTATTTCCATATACAATTGCACTACTTCCATTACCTCCAGCATACAAGCTATTTTGTAAAGTAGAATCTTTTACATGAACATTTGTATTTCCTGTAACTGTTCCTTCATTTCCTCCACCATAGACATTATCTCCCACAGTTGCATTTTGTAGATTTACATTTGTATTGGTGTTTACGCCTGCTTGATTTCCTCCACCATAGATGTATCTTTCAACTGTTCCATTGATTTGTACATTTGTTATGTTCGTTACTGCTTGATTTCCTCCGCCATAGACATCTGTAATCATTCCATTATTTATCGTAACATTTGTTGTTTCACATGTTCCACCAAGGTTATTACCACCATATACATTTTGGATTGTTCCGCTATTTATTGTAACATTTGAAGTAATTGTTTCTCCACCTTGATTATTCCCTCCATATATATTTTCATATGTACCAGAATTTATTTCAACCTTACTTGTTTGTACTGTTCCATTAGTATTTGAGCCACCAAATACATTTTTTGCCTTTATTCCTTCTCCATAAATATATGTTTCTGGAACGCCTGCTTGATTACCTCCTCCAAATATATTTGGTATTTGATTTTGAGAGTTTTGTAAATATAAGGTGGTTTTGTTTGTATCTACTTGATTGCCTCCACCATAAATCGCTTCTGTAATACTTCCACCATTTATTGTTATTATGGCTTCTCCGTGTTGTTCCACCTATATTGTTTCCACCATAAATTGTTCCAATTATTCCATTTGTTGTTTCTATATTACTTTTGTTTACAGTTCCTGTTTGGTTAGAACCGCCATAGATTGTGGCAGTATTTCCACCAGTTACTATTACCTTTGTTGTTTCAACATCTGCTGAATTCCCACCAGCATATACCGTATTTGATGTACCACCTGAGATATTAACCGTTGCATTTGTTACTTTTGCTTGATTTCCTCCACCATAGACAGTTTCTTGTGAACCTCCATTTATATTAACAACTGTATCTCCTTGTATCTCACCAATATTTCCTCCACCATAAATACTTGCTGTATGATTTCCTGAATGTATATTTACATTGGTATTTCCTTCTGTTCGAGCAACATTTCCTCCTGCATAAACTTCTGCACTTAAATTTGCTTCAATATTTATATTTGCATTTCCTATTAATTTTGCCATTTCTTCATATCCAGAAACACCTGCTCCTCCCCCAAAGATATTGCCTTTAACAGTCGGTGTTCCTGTAATTTCTATATTGGAACTTCCTTCCATTTGTGCTAAATTTGGTTTAGATGAATAATTATATCCACATCCTGCTGCATAAATATCTCCTTCAATTATAGCGTTTCCTGATATTGTTATATAACTATCTCCATATAAAGAACCACCATCATTTGCTGTTACATTTGCATTTAGGTATTCTGTATATCCATATCCACCACCATAAACGTCACCTTTAACGGTTCCTCCATCTATATGGATATTTACAGAAGTATCAAACTCTCGTCCGTAAGATTTATATGGATCTGAAGAATTTTCACTATACCCTGTAACACCACCTGCTCCTGCTCCATAGATGTTGTCTGTTATTTCTCCACCATAAATATTTATATTTATGGTTCCATAGAAATATGAATCACAGGTATTTCCTGTATACCCATTATTAATGCTTCCGTTATTATTTATTGCTCCCATATTTCTTCCTAGACAGCCACCATATAGTTCTTGTATTGTTCCTCCTGTTACATTTATTGTGGTTTCGCCTAAAAATGTGTTATTAGGATATTGCCAAGGTGTTCCTCCACCCCACCAGCCGCCTCCAACTGTTGGAATATTTTCTGAATCTCCTATACTTCCACCTAACACACGCCCCACAGAACCATTTTGTATATTTTCTGTTACTCTAGAATAATTATTTCCACAAGCCGATCCTCCTGTAAGTAAGTTTACATCATAATCATAATCAGGTGATGTTGTACTGTTTTCAATATTTATCGTAATATCTATTTTAAAGCTATCTTCCATTGAAGACCCCATAAAATCATGTGAATTCTCCTGTCCTTGTCCACTTGAAGTTCCTGGACTTCCTCCACCGATTATTCTTCCATATGTACCACTTTTTATTATAAGTTTAGCTTCATTTCTAGGTAGTTTTGTTTCATTGTATTGCAACCATCCACAGATAATATGAACAGCTGGTGCATTACCACCAAGTAATCCTTGATTGGTATTTGAATCTGCATAACCTATCATTGTTACACCTTCATCAATCGTCATATTATATCCTTGCAAATATAAATATAATTGGTTATTACCTCCATACCAATCTAAGTGCATAAATGTTGTATCTGCTGTTAAGTAACGATATGATGATTCACCACCATAAAAATATAGCCTTCCTTCATAATCTAATCCATCATACATTCCTGTAATTGTTGCTTTTTTACTATATGTACTACTATTTTGTGAATCATAAAATGATCTATTGGTATAGTTTCCCATTATTACAATTATATTTTGTTCCCTTGTTTGTGCATCACCACTTAATTTTCCATATGCCGTACTTAATGTCCTTACTGGTGTTTCTGGTGTAAATCCATCATTATTATCATTTCCGCCATTATAATTCACATATATTACATTTCTATTACCATAAATAAAACTATTTTCTACTGTCCATTGTGGCAATCTTCCATTTGTAGCCACTAATTTATATTCAATACCATGTTCTAATCCTGTTAATGTAAGTGTCGTTTCTTTTTCTATAATTTCATCTTCACCTGTTATATTATTCACTTTATACCATTGATACGTATAATCTGATTCTAAAACACTTCTTAAACCTACTATGTCTAGGTGCGCTTGTACGCTGTTATTATTTTGGTTTATATCAAATGTGATATAAACGCCTGCTTTAGGGACTTTAAATTCTGTAATTGCATAATAAGCACCATCAAATGTTACTACAAAAATATTTTCATCTTCTTGTCTATTTTCCTGAGGTTGATATACAGTTCCTTGTATTGATGGATCTTCATTTCCATTTTTGTACCATCTTAAAATATATTCTCCTATTTCATATGGGTCTAAAATTTCTATATTATATGTACCTTCCGGATTTTCATTCATACTTGTTGTCAGTCTTTCTTTAAATGAAAATTCTCCATTTTCATATGTCCAGTTAAGATATTTTTCCTTGCTATTTGCATTATTATTAAATACATTGAGCATTGTATTCATATCATTTGTATAAATACCTTTATTAACCCCTTGTACATATCCAATATTACTAGAACTATTACTTATTCTTTGATTTGAATTACCTGATGTTACACTTGTTGTAAATGTTGTTCCATTTGCAGTATAATTTGTAAAATACATATTATTGATGGTGACAGTTCCTGCATCATTTCCATTCCAAATTGTAGAATATGTATTAAATCCGCTATATTCCGTATTGTTAATTACTGCACCAAATATAGGTCCTATAAATCCATTTGCATGTATTGAACCTGTATATAATGAATTGGTTGGCCATACAGATTGTCCCCTAATTGTTCCCACAATTCCACCTGTATGATAATGTCCATAACCATTCATTGCTGCTTGAAAAAGTCCACCTGTTGAATATTCTGCTGTGGCATCAATATCTATTTGTGTTTCACTATAACAATTATCAATTTGGTATCTTGCATTCTGACCTGGATCTGCATTATTATTATAACCATTTGATACGTAACCAACTATACCACCTATAGATAGCTGAAAAGGATAATGATATATATTAATCACTCCACTGTCTTGTATAATACTATCTTTAACTATTACATTTAAGATACTTGCATTTTTATACATACTGCCTGCTAGAGTTCCTATATGTAGTCCTTCTGAATCCTGCTGTACTGTTGGACGTAAAAAACCTGAGGTTGAACCTGTATTTCCACTTGCTGTTATTTCAATATTTATATTAGAAATTTCTAAATTTCTGATAATTGTTCTTGCATTTCCTCCTCCAATACTTGCAAAAATCCCATAGGTTTCATATGCTCTATCTGGAAGACTCGATACAGTAATTGATGCATTTGCAACTGTATGCCCTGCTCCATCCAAAATTCCTCTAAAAGAATTTTGATTCGTTCCTATAGGTGTCCATTCTCTTCCCCCTAAGTTTATATCATTTGTTATTTGGAAATATTGACCTTCATATGTATTTCCATTTCTTACTTGTGTTGCCAAATAGGCTAAATCTGCTCCATCTGCTATCAAATATGGTGTTTCTTCTGATCCTGTCCCCCAAGAAAAACTATCTGATACAGTTCCGTCCCAAGCTTCTACATCAGTATTTAAATCAAATGTCATTAATAATTCATTACTTGTTACCATATATGTGGGACTATCTTGTATACTTTCATTATTTTCTTCTACAATGACTTCTTCTGTTTTTTCTTTTGTCAATATGACAAAAGTCGATAGACTTTCTGTTTCAAAACATATTGTATTTTCAGATACCTCTATTGGTTCTATTTCCTTTACGAATTCTGCTTTCTCTGTATTTTCTGCTGTTTCCATATTTTCTCTAGGTATTTTCGTATCTTCTGTTATTTCTGCATTCTTTTCTTTTTCATCGTCTAATATGTGTAAAATTTTATATTCTTTATTGTTTTCTTCTCCTAAATCTTCACTCTCAACAGATATCGTTATATTTCCAGAAGTAACGACTTCTTCTGTATTTTCTTTTTCTAAACCAATATTATAAGCAGAATAGAAAGTGTATTCACTCAAATATGTATCTATTTGTGTTATTTCTTCTTTTGGTGTACTTTCTATTCTTACTTTTGTTTCATCTTCTACATAACCTTCTAGTGTTATTTTTTTACCATCTTCTAATTTGGTTTCCTTTTTTTCATAATATAAGGGTATATCGCCTTCTATTATAGTATCATAATCTGCTTGTATTTCTATTTTTTGAGATTGTATTTCTTCTTCTGTTAAATAAATTTTATCTCCTGCTTTTTTTTCAATATTTGCACTTACCATTTCTTCTGTTTGTGTGTTGTTTTCTACATTGTTGTTATTGTCTTTTTCTTCTATATCTTTTTCCGTTATATAATATTTGCTAACTTTCTTTTCATTTACAATCTCTGGAAGAATAAGCGAATATCCACTTTCTCCTTCGTCTGTAGCTTCTAATGTTACCAAACTATCTTCTAAAACCGCTTTGGCATCTTTTACATTTAATGTGATTTCTAATAATTTATCTGCTTGTGAATCTGTAAATACTTTTATTTGTAGGATTAGTAAACAAATTAAAATCATTATCAAAACAATTCTTTTTTTACTTATTTTTTTCATTCCTATCTCCAATTATATTTTACTCTGTTTCTAACAATTTTTTTATTTTACAAATCATTTCTATGTCTTCTATCGCTAGTCCTGCATTTTCTAAATCTAAACTTAATTTCATTGCTCTTAAATTTCTCTCTAAGTTCTCTGTACTGCCTTCATCAAAATCTTCCTTTTCTACTTTAAAATTTAACAATCTATATCTATCTTTGATAATAATTTGTATGTTTTTTTCATCTGATATATGGATATTTTTCATAATAGTATGATATGGGCTTTTCATAAATTGTTTTAATGCTTTTATATTTTCTTCTATTTCTTGTGATTCTATTTGTGGATTATTTTTTATAAAGCAATTTGCCATATAACTATAGTCTGATTTGGCATAAATTAAAACTTCATATAAACTCGAATTTTCTTTTATATTTTCGTATATTTTTTGATTAAATTGTTCTTGGTCCAAGTCTTTATATAATTCTTGCAATTCTGAAATCAACTTTTCTTGTTCAATATTTTTTCCTATCTCTTTTTTGAAAATAGTCCCTTTATTGATTTTTCTTAATTTCTTTTCGCTGTTTTCTATTTGTTTTTTAATTTCTGCAAATTTCTTTTTATTGGCTTCTTTTTCACTATAAATATTTTTTATATCTTCTATAATAAAATTAAATCTCAGATAATTTTTGTATTCATATATATTATTTAAAAAACTATTTACATTTTTGTTAATTTGTTCTTTATCAATATTTTCATTGTCAATTAATTTTTTATAAATTTCATCTATTTTTTCCTTGGTATACTCTTGTGGTTTTAATTCACCTTCTAAAAATTTAGAAAGTAGTATTTTCTTATTTTGACTTTCTTTTTCTTCTAATTTCTTCTTTAATTCCATGTAAGATTTAATAATTTCTTCTGGCTTTTTATTCCAATTTCTTAATAACTCATTTTTTTCTTTTTCATAATATTTATCAATGCTATTTTTCTTATTTAGATATATATTTCGGATATTCAATCCTATTTGGATAATAATTTCTGGACATTTCCAATAAATTTCTTCAAATTTACTTTTTAGTTTTTCTGATGTTTTATAATCTGTTTCTTTTAAAAACACTTGCATATACTCTTTCGTATATTCACTATAATTAAAATCTTCTTCTGTCAAATGTATTTCAACTTCATTAAACATTCTAATACATTCTGAAATTTCCTTATTTACACTATCTAAATTATTTCTATAATATCTACCTAGATTAAATAAAATTCTATCTAAGTTCATTTTTTCTAAAGAATTTTTCTCTTCACTTAATAAATACAATACATTTTCAATTGTATTGATTCTTCCTTTTAATAATTCAATTTCACTATCTTCTTCCATATTTGTATAAGTAGTATATTGTTTTTCTAGATATTCTTTGATTTCTTGTTTATCATTTTCATATTCTTTTTTTAGTTCTTTTATTTTTTCCAAATATTTTTGTTCATTTTTCTCGTTATTTCTAGGAAGTGTTGATAACACTTCTTTTTGTACTTCTATTTTTTGAACTGCTTCACTGATTTCTTGAAATTTTTCCATTTCAACCATTCCTTTATTCTTTATTTTCTATTGTTTCTTCTTCTTTTTCTAAAAAATTTAAAAATGCATCTATTTCTTCATACATTTCTATAATTTGGTTTGTGTTTTTATCTAACATTTTATACCTCCAATATCCGATTTTATTCTATCATAATTGCCATATTTTATGCAATTAAAAACGACAAAAACTATCATTTTTTTATTGAATAAGTTACAGTTCAGTATAGAAAAAAGAACAAGAAGTCTTGTCCTTTTTACTATTTTTTCTAAATTATTATTTTATCCACCTACAGTCTTTGGTGCATCAAATTGAACATTGAATACTATATCTGTTCCTGATGCTGAGTTATCACAGTCAACATCTTGTCCTTCTACCCACATATATACTCTTATTTTTGTAATACCTTCATCTAGGTGTATAAAGTTTGCTGTTTCACTTGCACCTGTATTTGTCTTTGTTAATCCTGCTCCTGCCATTTCTGCAAAGTGTGTATCATCTGTTCCATCATTTATTGTTGCTCTATCTATTGGATCTGTAATTGCTGTTTTTACTCCGTAATATGTTACTTGTGTACCGTCAGTAATAACGCCTCCATATGGATTATTTGCTATTGCTTCTGCTGTATGTGAACCTGCATTTGGTTCCCAAATTATTGTCTTTCTATCTCCAACACTAAATGATGTACCATTTGCTAATACAGTTGCTGCTGCTGAACCTGCTGTTGTTGCAACTGTTCCTTCATTTACAAATGCAACTCTAGATGCATTTTGCAATCCTTTATCTTCTGAACCTTCTTTAGTTGTTACTGCTGATTCTGCTGTTAATGTCAAATCCATAGCTTCATCTGCTTTTAAGAATATATCAAAAACAATATATTTTTCTGTTGTAGCATCTGTTTCTTGTGTTGCTGTTAATGCATATGTACCATCCTCATCTGGTTCCATTACACCATAAAACATATTCATATTTCCACTAACTACTGTTCCATCTGTTGATACAGGTTCCATACTTACTGGTATTCTATTTGTATTTCCATCATATGCTCCAGTTAATATATCTTCACTTGTTATGATGGCTTTCCAATTTTCAGCATCTGTTGAAATTTGTAAACCATTTTGTGCTTGTACATTTACTTCTAATGAACTTATTGTTACGGTTCTATTAGCAGTAAACCATGCATATGTTGATGCAATTAACAATATTGCAATTAATAATAATACTAGTAGAGATGATCTAAGATTCTTTTTTTCTTTTGATTTTTTACTCATTCTATTCTACCCCTTCTTTACTCATTTTTATACATAAATACATTATCATAATGATAGTTTCCTGTCAATAATACTCAGTTTTTTGTAATATAAATGTAAATTATTGTACTTTTTGTCATATTTTTGTAACATTAATCATCTTGTGTTATGTGTTCTTCTGTTATATCCATATGCATCTTCATTTCTCCACCGATTAATTCATCAATACAATCTGGATCATCACCTTCTATAAAAATGACAATTGTAAATTTATCAATATCTCCTGGTGCAAAATCTTGTCTACCTTCTACACAAACTTCACTACCAGAATAAAATGTTTCTGTTCCTTCTTCTGCTTCTCCAGTATTTTCGTTTGCTTTTGCATATATAGTTCTTTCTCCATTTCTAATAATCATAACTCTTACAGCTCTATCTACATTTTTTATAACATCATCTATTTTTATTTCATACCAATAGTTAATTGTATCACTTCCTGCATTTTCTAGGTAAAAAGTATATGCTAAATAATTATCCCCATTATGACTTCCTTCTCCTTGGTTATCAATATTTTCTGGTAACCATTTTACAGAGATATTATCCATAAAGTCTACTCTAGTTGCTTTTAACATTCTTTTATCCTCTTTTTCTGCTAATTTTTCATACATAATTAATCCACTTTTTAATGAAAAATTCTCATCCAGTGATATAGTAAAATCTCCTGATTCATAAACAATTCGTAATAAGAAATATATAATGATTAGAAATAGCAATATAATTAATAATCCTGCTTTTACATATTTAATTCTTTGCTCTCTTGCTTTTACTTTTTCAGAATTTAACTTTACCTTTTTTTCTTGTTTTAATATGTCTTCTCTTCTTTTTTCAAATTTTTCTTTGCTTTCTTCCTTTTCCTTGGTCAGTTGTTTGCTCATGTTTTTCTCCTTCTATTTTTAATTTTAATTTAATAAAAGTTATTTTCGTTTATATATACTTCCTCTATTGATTTATCAAAATGACTATGATAAAATTTTAAAAAAACTTGTAAAGGATATCACATATGAAAAGTTATAAAAAATGTATTTTATTAATCATTTTAATATTCATACTTATCTTGATTTTTTTCCTAATTCAAATATTTGCTAAATATTTAACCTCAGCTTCTGGAGATACTGCTATGAATGTTGCAAGGTGGAATATTTTAGTAAATGATATTTCTATTAAAAGTAATACAGATATTTCTAACACCTTAGCACCAGTATTTCCCGGAAATGAACATATTGCTAGCAATATTATTGCCCCTACTGCTGAAGGATATTTCGACTTAAATTTTGATTTTTCAGATGCCGATGTTTCATTTGAATATGAAATCCTTACAACAGTTGATGAAAATAGTGTTGTGAAAGATTTGGTAACAACTGGGTATTCTATAGATGATGGTGAAGAAATCACTTTTGAACAAGTAAACTCACCTATAAAAGATACAATACTGTTAGCAGATACTGTTGAAACACAAAAAATTCGTGTATATGTCAAATGGAATGATGATGAGACTGCTACAATGGATAATGTAGCAGATACAATGGCAACCACTTCCGAAACACCTGCACTTCTTCATGTAAATATTTCCTTTACCCAAATAGCTGACTAAAAGACTAGAAAATTTCTTTTTTAGTCTTTTAATTTTGTTGTGTAGCAATTAATTCTAGTTTTAATACAATACTTTGGCTTCCTGGATTTAGGGAATAATATTCATATGCTTTATTTCCCCAATATGTATCTACTTCATCATCTCCTGACTCAAACGGCCAATCAATTGTAATTTTAAAATTTCCTTGCTTATTTCCTTCTATAATATTCTCATCTCCTGTATTTATATCTATCTTAAAAGGATATTCTGTTTCTATCTTATTTTGTAAATCTTCACTCGTTATTCCTGTCTCTTCACTTACCTCAAAAGTTTCTTCCATAATTTTTAATGTTTGTATTTCATATGTAAGTATCGCTGGTGTTTCTCCTTTATTATGCACTTCTATTGTCCTTTCAAAATTCTCCATTCCTGGATAAATTCTATCTACTACAATTTCCATATTGGTTGTAATTTCTTCCGAACCGCTTACAAACTCAACATTCCAAGAACTAACATGTGCACTTAAATCCAAAGAAACTCTTGTTGCATAAATAAACCATGCAAATGTGTTAAATGCAAGTAAAAGCACTAATATAATCAAATTTCTTAATTTTATTTTTTTTAAAACTTTAACGATTCTCTCCATTATCCTTTTTATCATCACCATCTTCGTTTTTGTTTTCCACTTTTATATTCTTATCAGCACTATCGTTTACTTTATTATCTGTTTCCATATTTTCCTCATCTTCATCATCATCTTTTCTCAAAAGACTTCTTATTTGTCTAAATATAATGATAGCAATTGGTACAAATATAACAAAGTAAAAGATATAAATATTTTTTATCATTTGCCCTATAAAACTTAATGTCTTTACTTTATAAATAACTTTTCCATATACTTGATTACTATCTATCTCAGGATCTTCTTCTGTATTGGCAATACCTTTTGTTGTTAATTTCTTTTCTCCATTTTCTTCTCTAATGGATACTACTTGGTGTGTAACCACCTTATCCTTAAAACTTCCTTCATCTCCTTTATATACTACATCATCTCCTACATGTATTTGGTTTGCATCTACTTGTTTTGAGATTAATATATCCCCTACCTCATATTTAGGCTCCATGCTTCCAGTTGCTACTGTAAATAATCTATATCCCCCTAAAGAGATAGAATTGTCAGTTACTCTTTGTAAAATAACAACAATTAACATTAAAACAACAATCACAAATAATAAAATATATAAGATATCGCCTATTAACTTTAGTATTTTATTTTCTTTTATCTTTTTTAATTTTTCTTTCATTACAAATCTTCCTTTTCTATTTTGTTCAAGTATTTTTCAATATGGTCTTTGAATATTTTTTGTATTTCTTTAATTGCTTCCATCTTTTTATATTTTATAACTTCATATTTGTTTGCAATCAATGTATTTAATTCTTCTTCTGTCATGTCTGTGTCCATATCAACTAAATTATTTACCATCTGTTCTAATATCGTTTCTTTGATTTCTTGTCTTGTCCCTTCTGTCTCTACTTCATCTTGATCTATTGTTTTTAAGATTAAATATTGTAACATAAAAGTTTCGTCAAAAAGTTTTTTCTTTTCACCTTGCTCCATATAATCTTGTTTCTCTTCTATATCTTTTGTTTTATCTTCAAAATTATCTCTTAAATAATTCCACAATTTCATTGCATACTGAAAATTTACATTTTTTAATATAACATTTGTCTTTTTAATTGGTTCTCTAATCAATGTTATATGTTTCTTATCTATCACTTTATAAACTTCAGATGATGTTAAATCCAATATTTTTTGTTCAACTTCTTCTATTTTCTCTAATATTTCCTTTGTTTCCTCTTGACTATTTTGGTTTTGATTGTTTAATGAGGAATTTAAAGATAAATTAATTTCTACTTTTTCTCTATCTGTTTCAGCTAAAGCTTTATAGTCTAATTGTTTATCATTTTTATTCTCTTTATTGATATTTTCTTCTAATGTCTTTTTTCTTCTATTAATAAACATCTTCATATTTTGTATTAATGTATAAATTAATTTATTTTCATATGTATCATAACTCTCTTCTTTATTTATGTTTAATATTTTAGATGGTCTAACATCTCCTGTTTCTTTATCAATACTTTGAATTAAGTTTGTATTTTTAGATAAATGTTTGATACTGTCTACGGTAATTTTTCTTGCAAGTTCTATTTTTACAATTTCTTCTTCGTTGATAATAAAACGATTTGGAGACCTAAGTATATTATCTATATAAGGAATGGTTTCTTCCATTTTTTCTATCCATTCAATATCTTTTATTTCTTTTTTGGTTTCTAGTTGTATTCTTAAACTAGAATCTACGCCCTCCACAAATTTCTTAGCATTTTCTTTGTTGGCATTTTCATAAATATCAATTATTTCTAAATCGCTCATTTCTATTTCCTCTTATCCTATTTTTTAAGCTAATTTCTTCAATCGCAATAGATATTCTATACATTCTTTCATTTTATTCTTTCCAAAAGTCTCGTCTAAAAATTTTACATATGGGTCTATTTCATCTCTTATATATGCTACATTTAATTGTTCAAATTTTCTAAGTATTTTTTTAGCAATAAAGTAGTCAACCCCTGCAATTTCATCTCCACCACAAGCAACATACACTGGTACGAATTTTTTCATATGTGAAACAATACGGTTACCAAATGCTATACGAAAATGTCTGATAACATAATCATCCATTAATTCTATCTTATCTAATGTATCTTGTGATACTGGATTTTCTTGCATTGCTGTTTCAAATAAATTGTTTAAGTATGAATAATTTATATCTTGTGCCTCTACTTCTTTTTGTTTAAATGCTTTTCCTTTATCATTAATATCTATTGGCATTGCTCTATCATATACCTTATCTGTTACCATGAAAGTTGAGTCGTCATTGTTAATTGTTCCAATATACCACATATTTGCTGGAATTTTTAATTTTCCACCTTTAATATGTTTTGGATCTGTTTTCCAACTGTTGGGAACCAATTCAATTAACCATTCTTCTTTATTTGGCATTTCTAGTATAGATAACATTTCTGCAAAATAGTATTCTACACGAGAAATATTCATCTCATCTAATATGATGGTATATACATCATCTGTATATCCTGCAACATACATTTCTTTTAAGACATCTGTTTCATTAAATTTTTTCGTAAATTCATTAAAATATCCGAAATAATTCTGTTCTATCTCTCCATGAAGGTTGCACTGATGCTACACAGGAATCATGTTTCATAAATTTTCCCCATGCATAAGCAAGAGAAGTTTTACCTGTTCCAGAGATACCTTGCAAAATAACCAATTTGGTTGAAGCTAACGCTGATACAAATAAACGCATCATGTCGATCGTGTAATATAATTTTAGTTTAGATGCTGCAAAATTTCTAAAATTATCACATAACTCTGGTAATGTAAAATTATTTCCATAATCCTTTATTTTATAATTGGCATATTCCTCATCTATTGTTGTAAGTTTTGCAAATCTGGAATCATTGGCATCTACAGTCGTTTCATCATCACTTTGTTCTATTTCGTTTGATTCTCCAGGTTTCAATCCTAATTGAGATACTTTCATCGCTAATATATCTTCTTTTTCTTTGATTAATGATGCTACTTGTCCATTTAAATTTGCTACTTCTTCTAGTAATTCATCTTGATTTATGGCTTGTTTTCTAAATTTTAGATATTTTCTGATTAATAAATAAATTAATAGCAATACTAACCCTATCAAAAGAATCACACTAAATATAGCAACTCCAACCAATATCCATTCTGGCATAGATAAGTCATTCTTATATGCTTCTAATATCATTTGATAAGAATTTATATCAAATATTTGCTTGATTCCATTTCCAATCCCTGATAGCATTGTGACTAACCCAGAAAAAAACTGGGACAAAAATTCATATAAAAATCTTGTAAAAGTCTCCATAATTTACCTCATTTATATTTCTATTATATTTTTTATACTGTTTTTATATTGTATTATCTCATCATAATTTTTTAAATCTTTATTAACTATCACATATTGAAAAACACTTAAAGTCTCAATATTTTTATAGTTTGTTTCAAACGAATTATCTAATATAATGGTAATTTTATAACCTTCACGCATTAAATCATATATTTTTTCTTTATTTTCGATAAAAGCTTCATATTTTATTTTGATTGAAACTTTATCCTTAATTGCTGTATTATTGATGATATTTAATAAGTTTTTTAATTTGTTTGGTTTGTTTAACAATTTATCTGTAAATTCTAATACATATTGTCTCGTAAAGTTTTGTTTTAGAACATCTTCTAATACTTTTTTCGTTGTTAAATAATATTCTATTAATAATTTATCTTCATTTACTAATCCCACATTAAATGCTTTATTGATTGCAAATTCACTGTATACTAAAGGAAACTTTAAATCATATTTTAAACTTACTCTATATACATTTAATTTTTGAGGATAATTGGTTAATTTGATAAAAAATTCTTCAGAATCAAATGTTTCTGATAATTTTTCCTTTTGATTTTTATAGTCTTTTACCAAATTGTATAAATCTTTTTCAAAGTTTTCCTCTTCTTTATTCAAAACTCTCTTTCTTAATTTTGCAATTTTTTCAATCGTTTTTCCAATATCTTTTGTATTTGTTACTTTATCAAAATATAAGACATAATAGAAAAATAAACACATTTGATCAATTATCACTCTATCTTCTATATTGTCTATACAAAGTTCTTCTGCTGTATCTCTTAAGTAATCTAATATTTTCTTTCTCAAGGTTCTACTCGTGTCATAGTCATAAAAATTATAATAACGAATATCTATGTATTTTTTCATATATATATCACAATATTTTTTACTAAATTTATTTCCAAATACCAATCTCAAATATTCCACAATTTGTTTTTTGGTTAATTCAATATATTTATCTGTTAAATTAATTGTCATATTTTTTGCTCCTTATTTGTTTTAAGTACTTGTCACTTCTATTATCGAATCATTGTTACCATTTGGATATGTATAATTTTGAGTTACATCTACTTTATAAAATCTGACATCCACACTAGATATTGCATCTATCATAATGGTAAAACGATTGATATAGGTATTTCCATTAATCGTTGTTGTTCCAATATTTTTAGCTATATTATATACTTCGCTTGTCATATCTAATAATGCTTCTTGAGGATTAAATTCTATAGTGACTTCTCCTGAATAACATTTGTTTTTATCTTGCTCAGATAAACTCAAGTATGTATCTCCATCTATTCTATCTCCCGTTTGATATTCTCCAAAACTTTCTCTTACTGTATAATAACTCAAGGTATTTGTCACTCTTAATTCTAAATAAGGACTATTTACTTCATCTGTAATTTGATAAGAAATATTTTCTTGTCCTACCACTAATATGAATTGTCCTTTTAAAGTTTTTTGATATTCTGCTGTTGAGTGAACCTCTATATCTACAACAACTCTATCTCCTGTTCGCAATTGCGTATTGGGTGTGATGGTTAAATTGAAATAATCTGTATTGCTTGATGCATATATAATGCCTTCTGTTTTATTTAAATGACAAATTGCATTATCTGTACAACTATACTGAATATCATAAGAAATATCATAGGTTGCTGCTTCAATATTATTTTTTCTACTATTCATATTAATCGTAATTGTATAATCATCTACACCTGACCAGTTATCAACTTGAAGTGTTGTTCCTTCTTCTGATAGTTTATCACTTTCAAAATAGAATTCTTTACTTCTCAGAAAATACTGATTGACACTTTCCGTTATATATCTAGCAAAAATCACAACTAGAGATATCAAAACGATGCCTATAATGAATACAATTAGGATTTGTTTTTTTTGATATTTACTTCTAGTTCTTATTTTCTTTTGCATTTTTCTTCCTTTCTTGTTTTAAGTTAATTGTCTTGAATCTATTGTTATTTCTAACATTTCTATAATGTCTTGATATTCAATTGTATTATAATTTGCTGGGAAATGTACTATTAATTGATATACATTGGTCTTAGGCTCTTTATAAAATAACGTTTCCGTTTCTGTTGTCATTGTTCTAAAATAGGTTCCATCTTCATCTTGTTCTATTTCATTTGTTTCAATCCTATTGATCGCATTTTCATCTTCATAATCTTGATTCATATATAATGAATATGTTAATGGTAAATTGGTTGTTGTTCGTATTTTTAAATCATATGACAAATCGATTTCTGCTGTTTTTTCTCCTTCTTCATTTCCTATAGAAAATGTATATACATAGGCATTATCTTGTGGAAATATTTCTGCTAAATTTAAGGTCATTTCTTGGAAATCCTCATTCAATAAATAAAATGCAATATCTACATTTGCATTAGATGTTGCTTCACTTTCATATCTAGACCAAATTAACACAAATATTCTAAATACAATTAATAAACACACTATTAAGATTAGTAATTTAGCATATAATCTTTTTTTCTCTTTACTCATTTTTTAACTCGTTCCTTTCTCAAGGTACAAATTCCGTTGGAAAAGCATAGTCAAAATTATAATTATTTTTCAACTTTTTCCTTTGGATTAGTTGTAAGCTTAAACGCTATCCCTAAAAGAATAATTAGAATTGTCGCAAGTATCAATACTTGCGGAGATAAAATGGCTCTTCTCCAGATACCAAGTTCTGGAATAATTTGTGTAACTTTTCCTAATACTTGTGTTTCTTGTATAGGACTATCTTCTGTATTATTAGCATCTCCTTTTGTAATCCATTCACCATTTTCATTTATTTTCACTAATCTATGTGTAATAAAATTATCTTCTTCTTGATAAACAATAATATCATTTTCCTGTGCATCTTTTGTAATTTTTACAACTACTACATCACCTATTTCTATTGTATCTGCCATACTTCCTGTTCCTACTTCAAAAAATGTATACCCCAAAATATTGGCATATGCATTATGTAAAATCTTTATTTGAAATAGATAATATATCCCTATAATGATTAATAAAGATACCAATATTAACAATATATTTAATGTAGTTTCTGCAATTTTATTAATAATTTTCTTTGCCTTTGTTTTTCTACTCATATGCCACAATTTCTTCTCCTAAGTATTGACTAACATGTACAGTAATTGGAATTGCTAGTTTGTATTCAGCTTGTATTCCCATGTTTATATCTTCTTCATTATTTGTTTCATCATCTTTCCACTCTATTGCTACTTCAATTGCATTTTGAATTCCTTGTTTAATTTCTTCTAGTGTTATGATTCCTGTATATGTATTTTCTGCTGTTTTTATCAACGTCTTTCCTTGTATTGTTTCTTTAATGGATTTTATTGTTATATTTTTATTGGTCAAATTTTCTTGGTTAAGGCTTACATCATATCTAACAGATACATCCGTATTTCCTGGGTCTATCGAGATATGAAATATACCAGATAAACCTGGTGCAAGGTTTCCTGGTTTTACATGTTCATTATTTTGAACCTCTATTTTATCCACTGTAAATTTTTTGTTTACTCCATTAGATATATCTGTGCGATTTACCTTAATTTGCCATACACCTTTTACTAAATCCACCGTTCCACTTACTTCACTTTGAAAAACAGCATATATTTGTATAATACAATATATCATTATTAGTATTATACAAATATATAAAAAATATATTTTCTTAAACGTTTTATGCTTTTTTTCCTTCATCATTTTTTCCTGCATCTTCACTTACCCTATCCTCTTTGGAATTTCTTATATCAGACACAACCACTGTTATTTGATAGAAGAATGCAAGTAGTGCTGGTAATACGATTAAAAATAGAAATCCCCATTTAGATTCTAATACATTAAGAACTGCTCCTACTCCTGGTATTACAGAGGCACCATTTTCTCCTCCTAATACGTATTCGCCTGATATTTTGCGTTCTCCTTCAAATGTATATGTTGATTCTGTTTCTGTTACTTTTTCTAAGTCCTCGACTTCTCCTAGCATAATCTCTATCTGTCTATCATATGTATCATAGAAAAATGCTTTATCTCCTGGTAGGACATCTATACTTTTATCTACAATTACTAAATCTCCATTATTAAAATCTGGTGCTAATGTATTATCATTAACAATAACTAATGAATAATTCCCAAATTCTGTTACTTTAAATTCATTATATGATAATAAACATATTGTTACAAATACTGCAATGATTACATAAATTACAAATATAATATTTAAAATCGTTTTTTTCATCTTCTTACTTCCCCCTAATCTTTTTTACAAAAACAATATATCATAAGAATTTTTCTTTTTCAACATTTTTTGCGTTTTTATGATTTTTTCATTTACTTTTATTTTTTTTAATGGTATACTTTTTGTATATTTAAATTGGAGGTTACAAATGATTAGCATTTCTAAAGATAAGAACACAATGAAATTATTAGAAATTGAAAAAAGTTCTCTTCAATCTATGTTAGATATTCAAAAAAGTTTAAATAAGCAAATATTACGCTTTCTAAAAAACTTTTTAGGAGATTTAAAAATTGAATTAGATTTTGAATCAGAAAATAATGCTTTTCAATATATTAATGAATCTACTGATATTTTGGGCAAATCTAATGCCAATATTGAAAAATTGAATCTACTTTTAGAAAAACTTAATAAAGTGATGGTAGATATTCACGATAAATATATTGATTATAAAATCTCTCATTATAATACTATGTTTACACAAGAAATTGATATTATTTATCAGAATACAAATTTAATTGAAGAATTTATTCACAAAATATCTATGCTAGATTTATCTGAACTTTTACAAGAAATTAACAAAGATTCCGTTGAAAATTCTACACAAATAAAAGAAGAAAATCCATTAGAAATTCGCTCTGAACTATTAAACTCTTCTTTTGTAGAAAATACATTGATTATTTCAGAAATGCAAGGAAAAGTTATTTTGCCTTATAAAATACAAGAAATAAATACTATTTTATTTAACAATAATGATAAATATTGTTCTATCGAAGATGTCATAGAAAAATTATACACAAAATCTATTAAAGACTATAGATTTTCTGCAATAGCAAGATTTAAAGAAGCTTATAAATTAGTTACAGAAAGAGAACATAAATCAAAACTACAAGCATTATCCTTAGCTTCTGAATTATTTACAAATTTAAGTTTGCACCCAGCAATCATTACTGCTTGTAATTCCTTAGATGAATTAGATATTTATTTAGCTTGTTTAGAAGATAATACATTAGATGAGTTTCCTTTTTTCCAGATAAAATACGAAATTGCTCCTAAACTTCAAAAACAAGAAAATCCTTTTTAATGAATTTATATATATTATCTCTTATTTCTTTTTTATATAAGAGACCAATAGAAAAAGGGTATATATTTCAATATATATCCTTTTTCTATTGGTCTTACTCACCTTTATGTTATCACTTTTCTTCTTCTTTTCTTTTTTCTAGTTTCGTAATCACTTTTAAAGCTTTTTCTCTTGGAATTATTACAACATGTCCACATCCTTGACATTTCAATTTAAAATCAACACCAATTCTGGTGATTTCCCATAATTTACTTCCACAAGGATGTACTTTTTTTGTTCTAACAATATCTCCTATTTGGTAATCCATTACACTCTCCTTTTTCATGTCTATTTTTTCTTTGCTACATCAAATCGTTTTTCTATGCTTTTTCTTCCTAACACTTGCATAATTTCATACATATCTGGCGTATTGGTTCTTCCTGTCAATGCGACTCTTAAAACTGTACTTACATCTCCCACATGTGCTTTATAGCTTTCAGGATTTGCTTTATATTCTTTTACTTCTTTTGCATAGCCAAGTTCTCCTGCCAATTCTTTTATTTTATCAAACCATTGTTGTTTATCATCATTTTCATCATAATATTTTTCCATGTATAAGTCTAATATTTTGTTAATATCTTCTTTTTCATTAATGACTTGATATGGATAATCTTGTTCTTTTGCAAAAAATTTGTCATCATACATATATTCTATGTTTTCTTTTACATCTGACCATTTTGCAATATCTTTTCTAGGTTTTTTGTTTCCTCTTTCTATTCCAAATATTTTTAAAGTATATTCTTTATCTTGTAGCATGTCCTCTAATTCTTTATCATATGTTTTTGCCCAATTGAAAGCATTTTCATATACTTCTTCTGCTGTGAATTTTGATATAACCGTTTTTCCTACATCTAATAATTTCACCATATCAAATAAGGCTCCACTAACACTCATTTTATTTAGTTGTAATTCAAATTCGTCAATAGATTTATCTTTATTTGCTCTTCTCCAATTTTCAAAATTTGAGTTAGCTATATTTAATAAATATTCATTTACTGCTTCTTTTGGGATTCCCATTTCATCATAATATGATACTGCTGCTTCTGGGTCTTTTCTTTTACTTAATTTTCTTTTATTTCCATTATCATTCTTCATAATTGGTGCAATGTGTGCATATTTAGGTGCTCTAAATCCTAATTCATGGAATAATTGTAAATGTAATGGAACTGATGATAACCATTCATCTCCTCTTATTACATGTGTTGTTCTCATCAAATGATCATCTACTGCATGTGCAAAGTGATATGTTGGTAATCCATCTGCTTTAATAATAACAATATCTTGGTCATTTTCTGGAAAATCTACATTTCCTTTTATCACATCATGATGTTTAATTTTTCTATCTTCACGTCCAGGTGATTTAAAACGAACAATATACTTCTCTCCATTTTTTATCTTTTCAATGGCTTCTTCTACTGTTATATTTCTGCATTTTGCCCAAACACCATAATAGCCAGGTCTAATTTTGGCATTTTCTTGTTTTTCTCTCATTTCTTCTAATTCTTCTGGTGTACAGAAACAAGGATATGCTTTTCCTTGTTCGATTAGGTATTTTGCATAACTTTGATAAATCTCTTTTCTCATAGATTGTTTGTATGGTCCATAATTTCCTTTACTTTCAGTTTCATTAATCATTCCTTCATCTGGCTCAAATCCAAATTTATTTAATGATTCTATAATTTCTACTGTTCCATTCTCTATCTGTCTTTTTTGGTCCGTATCCTCTATTCTAACAAAAAACACACCATCCGTTTGTTTTGCCAATTTCTTAGCAATTAATCCTTGATATAGCCCACCTATATGTATAAAACCTGTTGGACTTGGTGCAATTCTTGTTACAATAGCTCCTTCTTTTAAATTTCTCTCTGGATATTTTTCCTCATAATATTGAATATCCTTTGCCTCTGGAAATATTACATTTGCTAAATCTTTATAATCCATTTTATCTTTCCTCTCCTTCTATTTTTTAATTGTTTTCTTTTTATATTGTCCTTTTTTTTTATCCATTTCATTCATTTCTATTATTAATTGGAAGATATTTCATTATCTAACTACGTCAAATATTATACTATAAAATCTGGCATTTCACAAGTTTTTTTCTTGATTTTGTGGATGGAAACATTATATTTAAGTTCAATGTCTAATTTCTCAAATGTATATATATTATATTTGAGAAATTGGATATTGAAAACTTTTTTAAGACGTAGAAAAATCATCTTCTCTCTTTTTGCGTTTTAGATTGTGAACTCATTTTCTTAAATACCTTAATAGCTTTAAATACTTTAGAACTTTTAAAATCCTTTATGGCATTTGGTATACGTGAAATATATATACCTAGCAAAATGCATAATATACTTAAGATCATTTCTAAAGTATTCATCCCTTGTGGTACTAATACCAGAATAGAACCAATCGTAAAGCCTATTATGCTATAAAAAGTTTTAGCATACTGCTTTTCTAAAAGTATTTTTGTTACTTTCATTACAACAATACTTCCTAAAACCAATCCAATTCCCATAGGAATTAACACTGGTAAATACAAATTTGCAACTGACTGTAAATATATAGAATAGACGCCTAACAACATTAAAATAATGGTACTGCTAACCCCTGGCACAATAATTCCCAAAGACATGATAACACCGCACAAAATTAAATAAAAACTATTTATCTCTTCTACATTGCTAATAATTGTCATTTGATTTTCTAGTATAACCGTTACAATGCCTATGGCTAAAGCTATCAACAAATATACCACATTTTGTGGACGAAATGACTGTTTTTCATTAACTTCTTTTATTAAAGATGGAATGGTTCCTAGAATTAACCCAATAAATATCGATTTTGTTTGTATTGGAAATGCATATAACGCATAATTTAGCCCATTACTAAATAGCAATACACCAATTCCTACACCTAATGCTATGGGAAATAAAAATTTTATATTTTGTTTTATATCTTTAAAAAAATTTAAAACGGCATCTAATAATTTTTCATAAATTCCAAAAATCACACATAAAACACCACTGCTAAGTCCTGGTACGATTGCACCTGCACCAATAAAGATACCTTTTATGATGTTCAAAAATCCTGTCATAACACACGCTCCTCACACAAATACATATATGAATTATTTTTATTGTTCTCTAAAATATACTTTGTTATTCTTTTTTATATGACTATGGAATTTTATTTGAATAAATTGATGATAATTTCTCTTTTTTGCAAGCTATTTTTCAAATTTTATTCAATTTCAATATTTTTATATGGTCAGGCACTTTTATTTTTCTAGAAACATATAATTTGTTGTGCAAGATTTTTAGTCTTTCTAAACAAATCTAGCTTCGCTAGACCTTTTCTCTACTTTTTACATTTGCTATATTAATTTAAGGTCTAGCAAGAAGCGTATAAGATTTGTTGTGCGAAAAATTGTGAAACAATTTTTCTGTGCAATTATGTTTTTTTACATTATAGGAAATGCAATTTCCTATAATGTAAAAAATCGCTTTACTATTTTAACATATAAATTTTCTTAATGGAGGTGCATATATGTTTTCAGCACTTTGTATTTCTGGTGTTATAGGCTTTATTGAATTTTTGAAAACTTCAGTTTTTTTAGTTGGTTATATATCTGGTACCAATGTATTTCCAGAACCTTTAACATCTGAAGAAGAAAAACTATATTTAGAACAAATGAAAAATGGCGATGAAGAAGCACGAAATATTTTAATCGAAAGAAACCTTAGGCTAGTTGCCCATATTACAAAAAAATATGCTACTACAAATGTTGAACAAGATGATTTGATTTCTATTGGTACGATTGGTTTAATAAAAGGAATTAATAGTTTTAATGTGGATAAAGGTTCTAAACTTTCTACATATGTTTCCAGATGTATCGATAATGAAATTTTAATGCATTTACGAGCAACTAAAAAATTAGGCGCTGAAGTATACTTAAATGAACCAATTGGAAAAGACAAAGATGATAATGTGATTACTTTACAAGAAATTTTAGAAAATGATGAAAGAAATATCGAAGATGAAGTGGACATCAAGATGAAAATAAAATTATTGTTTGAAAAAATGAAATCTGTTTTAAAAGATAGAGAAAAAACAATTTTAGAACTTCGCTTTGGTTTAGGTGGTCATAAACCAAAAACACAACATGAAATTGCTGAAATGATGGGAATTTCTCGTTCTTATGTCTCCAGAATTGAAACAAAAGCAATTGGAAAATTATCAAAAGAGTTAAAAAAATAAGAAAGGCGTGCATAACGAAATCAAATATTTCTATGCACACATGTGAAGACTGCTTCGCTAGACCTTTTATCTACTTTTTAACATTTGCTATATTAATTTTAAGGTCTAGCAAGAAGCGTATAAGATTTGTTGCGCGAAAAGGTACTTTAGTTTTTTGCTTCTTCATATGATAATAATTCTATTTGATTACTCATTAAGTCTTTGCTTTCATTTATTTCTTTTGTCAAATCTGTAGACAAATACTTCTTACTATCATCAGCGAAAACGGTAACAATAGGTTTCTGTAATTTTTTTTGTAAAAGAACTGCCCCTAAAAAATTCGCTCCAGATGAAATTCCAACGCCTAATCCTAATTCTTTTGATAACTTTCTTGCCATATTGATTGCATCATCATCATTTATTAAAATTATATCTTCTTCTACTATATCTTTATTTCTATTAAAAATTCCAGGGACAAAATCATCTCCTATACCTTCTATTTTATGCTGTCCCAATATTTTTCCATTTGACAAAATTGGCATTTTCTGAGGTTCTAAAGCCACTACCTTTGTTTTTGAATTTTCTTCTTTTAATCGTTTTCCTATTCCGATTAAGGTTCCTCCTGTTCCCACACCTGAGACAAATCCACCAATTTCTTTTAACTGTTCTATTATTTCTTTCCCTGTTGTTTCATAATGTGCTAATATATTATCTTCATTTTCAAATTGATTTGCTAAAAATCCATTTACTTCTTTGGCTAATTTTTTTGCCTCTTCTACACATTTAATAAAACCTCCTTCTTCTTTTGAAATGAGTTTTAAATTGGCTCCATATAATTTCATTAATGCTATTCTTTCTTTACTTGCCCAATCTGGAATAAAAATATAAACAGGATGATGATAATATGCTCCTAAAGCTGATAAAGAAATTCCTGTATTTCCACTTGTTGCTTCTATGATTGGCATTTTTTCTTTTAAAGCACCTTTCTCTTTTGCATTTTTTATCATATAATATGCAACTCTATCTTTGATACTTCCTGTTAAGTTAAACATCTCTAACTTGGTATATATTTCTCTTTCTTTTCCAAAATATCGGTATTTGATTTTGACCATTGGTGTATTCCCAATAACTGTTTTTATATTCATAAATAGTTTTTCCTCCTTCTCATTTTTTACTTTTTTGTATTCTCCTTAGTCAAAAGTATTATTTTTCGCTTTTATGTATTATATTCAGAAAAGATTACTTTTGATTATTTGTCAATAAATTTAGTTTACAACCATATTTATGTAAATTTTTCTAGATAATACTTGACAAATATACATCTACACTTTATAATAACTTATGTTATCAAACAGCAATGACTGTTTGTACACATTACCACCCTTTAAAGTGAATTTTTAACTTTACTGGCTTGGTAATTAAAAATCACTCTCCTTTTTACAAAGACCGTGCCCACTTGAGGTCTAAAGGATAGTGAAAGAACCACACTCCGCCTTGTATTTGAGTGTGGTTCACTTTTATTATTTAAAATCAACTTTCATTTATCTTGACACTATATGAATTTATCCAATCCATACTAACATTAAAATTTCTATATTTGTGCTTTTTCTCTTCTAATAATCCAATCCTTTTCACATTTAATTGGTAATTTCATTAACACTTTTTGTCCTTTTATACCAGGGCTAACTGCTTGTATTTCTTCCTTTGTTTCATAATCCCATAGGTTATCAATTGTAAATTGTACAGGCTCTAATTTATATGGAATTAAAATTTCCATTTTATCTCCCACTTGCAATTTGTTCTTTATTTCAATAACAGATTTTTCTTCATTGTATTCTACTACTTTTCCACCAAATTCATATTTTTCATTATATTGTCTTCCACCATATTCTTGAATATCTTTGTTATTTCTGTCATTAAAATAAAATGTAGTCAATCCTCTAGTCTTTACTTTTTCCAATTCTTTTAAATATTTTGTATAATCATAATGTTCTGGGTCTTTTTCATAATCATCAATTGCATTTCGGTAAGCACCTATAACACTTGCTAAATAATATTCTGTTTTTAATCTTCCTTCTATTTTTAAACTATCTACACCCATTTCAATAATTTCTGGAATTTCTTTTATTAGGCACAAATCTTTTGAAGAAAAAATACTTGTACCATATTCACTAGTTTCAATTGGCATTAATTCTCCCGGATTATTTTTTTCTTCAGCATATAAATTATATGACCATCTGCAACTTTGTGCACAATCTCCTAAATTGGCACTTCTACATGCCAAAAAGTCACTTAAAAAACATCTTCCTGAAAATGCAAAACAGATAGCACCATGAATAAAGATTTCTATTTCCATTCCTTCTGGCTTATTTTCCATGATATATTTTAATTGTTCTTTATTCATTTCTCTTGCCATAATCATTCTCTTTGCACCATTATGATACCAGAAATTTGCTGCATGAAGACTTACAATATTGGCTTGCGTGCTTACATTGATATTCACACTTGGTGCATATTGTTTTAATACATCTATAACGCCTCCATCTGCTGCGATAATACCATCTGGGTTAAGTACTTCTAATTTTTTTGCCATTTCTATAATTTCATCATATTTTTCATCCCAAGCAAAAATATTTAAAGTAACATACACTTTTTTTCCGATACTATGTGCATATTTTATTGTTTTTTCTAGATCATCATCTTTCATATCTGCTCTTGTTCTTAATGATAATGATGATGTTCCACAATATACCGCATCTGCTCCATATAAAAAAGCGATTTTTGCTTTTTCATAAGAACCAGCTGGAGCTAATAATTCTACTTTTTTCATTTTTTCCTCTTTTCTTTATTTAAAATCTACTAAATTTTATCATAAAACCACCATATTTACAACAATTTTGTCATTTATTCCATTTTTTACGAAAATATGGTATAATAGACTTGAGGTGATTTTATGGCTTTCAAACCAGAGAAGAGAGAAGATTTTTTAAATTCTTTAAAAAACATAGAAATTAATCGACCACCTGAAGAAACTTTACTTGAGAATTTCAATCCTAATGGATTGTCTAATCTATATGAATTATTTTTAAAGTTAAAAAACGTTCCTCTTGATAAAGAACTTTTTAATAAACTTTCTGATAGGGTATATTCTCATTGTTCAGAAGATATTGCAAGTTTACTACATAACCCTATCACTGACAATGAAATTAATCAATTGCTAGAAATCATAAAACAAGAATATCTTGAAATAATTAACAATAATAATCCTCAAAAAATATCAAAAACAGAACAAGAATCTCTTAAAAGTATTGTAAATAAACATTTTCCAGCACTTTTCTTAGACTTTATTGAAAATCCTATTAATGCTGAAGATTTTACAAAGCAACAAAAACTTATAAAAGATACTGTTTTAAAGCTTTCTGATACATATTATAATCAAGCAAATCCTCATGGGCAACAAAATTCTGATTATATATCCAGTGCTATTTATTTAATATACAAAAAAATAAATCCTGGACTTTCTATAACAATACCTGGTCGTGAAAAAGGATTAAAAAGTTTCGATGATAATATGCATAAAGAATTAAATAAAGGATTACAAAATACAATGCCTAGTGATATAAAAACTGGTATTACACTTTCTGATATGGAAAAACATATTGTTTCTAATACAGATAATCCTAATAATTTCACTGATAAAACGAATAGTGATTTTTCTGGTATTACAATTGTGTTAAATCATATAGATGATACTATGTATTTTGATGAAAACGACCCAGAAAATGACGAAATAATAAAATTGAGAAAGCAAAGAAATCATAATCTAAAATTTGTACATAGTCTTCAAAAATACTTACTTGCAAATGATATTTTCTTAACCCAAGAAGAATATTTCCAAATTTATATTGAATTACTTCATCGTTTGCAAGATAGTACATATCCAGAATGTACGCATGAAATAAAAGAAGGAAATTATTCTACAAGATTAGAACTGGCTATTGCAAACTATAAAAAGATTAATACTACAGATTCATTCGCTCCCAAAGCCACAACAGATGAAATAGACGAATTATATACTCTTATAGATTGCTTAAAAAGGCGATTAGATGACAAGTTGGAAAACGAAGTCTTACGAGTTACATTTCCACAAGTATTAGAAGATTCTTTACTTACTGATGATTTCAAAATTAAAGGAGAGTTTGTTAAATTCGCTAAAAAAGAGAATGGATTTTGTGCAATTTATTATGAACTAACTGATGCCTTAGGTAGAAAAACAGAAGTACAGCTTCAATCTAATATGCGATATAAAGAAACTAAAAATGGTCCTTCTACACACAATGATATGCCTAATAAAAAAGTGGATATTAAACACTTTTTTGAATTAACAGATAACAGAAATGACCCTGAACTTCTTAACGAGTATCTTTCTTTATTAGGTAGAACTTCTAAAAAACAAGAAGAAGATTTAAAGCAAACGTTAGAAAATTTACAAGAAGAGAAATCTTCCCGTAATAAAACCCCAGAAGAAAAAAGAAGATTGGATAATTCTATTAGAAGGCTTCAAAAGAAAATTGAAGCAATTGAAACTGCAAGAAATAATGTTAAAATTAAAGATGAATTTATCGAAGAAAATGATATGATTGACATCGATAATACAATGAAAGAAGACAATTATGACATAAAATATATTGGCGATAAACCTGTAAAAGTGTATGATACAAAAACTACAAAACGTACTAGCAAAATGACAATTGAACAATATCTACCTATATATGCAGAATATATGTCTCCTGCTGATATGAAAATTATTAGTTCTGCACATGCTACTGCTCCAGAAGCCTATGTTAACAGAAAAGATTTAATTGAAAGTTTTACAGAAATTCTACGAAAAGGAGATGAAATCCCTTATCTTTCTGAACTTTTAATTGATAAATTAAAAGATATTTTGAAAATCAAAAATACAAACCAACTTTCTTATGAAGATTTAAAAAAATATGCTTTGGATTCTGAAAATGGTTTTTATGCATCAAATGGTACCAAAGCAAAAGAAGATGATGATGAACTTGGTAGGTAAATTTTTTTATATGCAATCGTTAAAGTGAAGCGACTTTCTTGAATAGGAAAAATCGTCTTTTATCTTGACCCTATGTGGATTTTTCCGTATACAACAAGGTTAAGCTACATATATTTGTGAAGTACTGCGAAGCAGTCTTCACATGTGTGCGTCGAAATCTTTGATTTCGTTAACGCACGCTTTTCTTATTCTACTAACTGCTAATCCATCTCCTACTTCTAAAATCTCAGTTTCAAGATTTGGATTTTCACTTACTTCTTTTATATATTCTCTTAAATTTCTAACCGCTGTTCGTTGTTTATGTTTGTTATAATCACTCATAACATAACCTTTATATAAGATATTATCTGCAAAAATAATGCCATCTTCATTTATCATCCTTAAGGCTTCTTTTAGGAAAAATGGATATTTTCCTTTCGCTGCATCTATAAACACTACATCATATTGATTATTTAAAGTTGGTAATATTTCTACTGCATCGCCTTCATAAATGTTGATTTTATCTTCTACTTCTGCCATCTTGATATTTTGCCTTGCTTCTTTTACTCTGTCTGTTTCCCTTTCAATAGTATCTATTACACCATTTTCTGCTAAAAATTCTGTAAAGCATATGGCAGAATACCCAACTGCTGTCCCTATTTCTAATATTCGATTAGGTTTGTTTTTGCTTAAATATTTTTCAATCACTTCTAGTGTTTCATCCATGATGATTGGTATATGTTCTTCTAATGCTCTTTTCTTTATTTTTTCTAATTCTGCTTTATTCAATTTAGTTTCCTCCATATCGTTTAATCGTCCATTTTCTTCTGAATTTTATACAATTTCTATTTATTTTTTAAGAACTGCCATCTTGACAGTTCTTTTTCTATTATTTATTTTTAGAATATAACTTAAATAATTTATCATTTAACTTTTGATAAATTGGTACCATTTTAGGTTCATTGGTTACTTCTGTTGCTTTATCTATATCTACCCATTTTACCCCACTATTTTCATCTTCTTTTATTCTAAGTGGTTCGTTTTCATCTGCTTCTAACAGATATGAACAATCCAAATGTAAGTGAGATGGTACAAATTTTCCTCTTTTTATATGGCAATCAACTGTTACAATTTCCAAGCTAAATATACCATCACTTAACACTTTTAAATTTTTCAAACCTGATTCTTCTTGAGCCTCTTTTAATGCCACATGTAATAAGTTGTCGTCTCCATCAGCGTGTCCACCTGTCCATGCCCAAGATTGATAAATATTATGATATATCATTAATATCTTTGTTCTTTCTTTATTTACAATCCAACTAGATGCTGTAAAATGACACATTTTGTTCTCTCTTGTTAATACATCGTCAAACGTATTCATATATTTTAACATCATTTCTTTGTCTGCTTTTTCTTGCTCATTAAATGGTACAAAATTTTCTATTTGGGCTTTTAAGTTCATAGGCTATTCTCCTCTTTCTTTTGTTTCTCTAATATTTTTACGTGCTCTTACTACATTCACAATACATTGTCTTACATCTAAATTATTTTTCTTCCAGTAATCAAATTTTTCCATAATATCATCTTGCAAAATTAAATCTACTGCCTCATCAATACTTTTACCGGCCTCTATAAATTCATTAAATTTTCTAATCATCTCTTTTCTATTTTCTGTATCTTGATCATATATTTTAGGTTTTTTTCAGCTTTTTCTCTTATATAATTTTCTGTATAATGGATGGCTAGACCTGGAATCACATTTCTATTTTTTGACATTTTTCCTCCTACTTATTTCTATTTGCTCTTTCTCTTTCCTTTGTATCTAGAATTTTCTTTCTTAATCTGATTGATTTTGGTGTTACTTCTACCAATTCGTCATCTTGAATAAATTCAATGGCTTTTTCTAGTGACATTTGAATTGGTGGTACTAAACGTAATGCATCATCTGAACCAGATGCTCTTGTATTGGTTAAATGTTTTTCTTTACACACATTGATTGCTAAATCTTCTCCTCTTGAGTTTAGACCAACAATCATTCCTTCATATACTTCTACACCAGGTCCAATGAATAAATCTCCTTTGTCTTGTGCATTGTATAGTCCATAGGTTACAGATTTTCCTGCTTCAAATGCTACAATTGTTCCTCTTACACGTGCTTGGATATCGCCTTTATATGGTTGATATGAATCAAATATATGATTCATAGTTCCTTCCCCTTTTGTGTCTGTTAAAAATTCTGTTCTATATCCAATTAATCCTCTTGCTGGAATCTTAAATTCAATTTTTGTATGTCCATCTTCAGCTGGTTCCATATTTACCATTTCTGCTTTTCTTCTTCCTAATTTTTCGATAACATTTCCTACACAGTCATCTGGAACATTTACTACTAAGTCTTCTATTGGCTCACATTTTACACCATCAATTTCTTTAAAGATAACTTTTGGACGAGATACTAATAGTTCAAATCCTTCTCTTCTCATGGTTTCTATTAATACTGATAAATGCAATTCTCCTCTTCCTGATACTTCAAAAGCATCTGGTGAATCTGTTTCTTTTACTCTTAGTGATACATTTCTTTCTAGTTCTTTAAACAACCTATCTCTGATGTGACGAGATGTAATAAATTGTCCTTCTTTTCCTGCAAATGGTCCATTATTAACACTAAATGTCATAGATACAGTTGGTTCATCAATATCGACAAATGGTATTTTCTCTGGATGATTAAAATCACAAATCGTATCCCCTATATTAATATCTGGTAATCCTGCAAGTTCAATAATATCTCCTGCTTTTCCTTCTTCTACTTCTACCTTATTTAATCCAACATGTGTATATACTTTTGCAATTCTACCTTGTGTAACCTTATCTTCTTTACCGCAAATTGCTACTGGCATTCCAACTTTGATACTTCCTCTTTCCACTCTTCCTACTGCAATTCTTCCAACATAATCATCATAATCAATGTTAGATACTAACATTTGTGCTGGACCTTCTTCATCACAGTTTGGTGCTTGAATCGTATTAACAATTGTTTCGAATAGACAATGTAAATCTGTTGTTTCTTCATTTAAATCCATTTTAGCAATTCCATTTTTAGCTGAAGCATATACAACTGGGAAATCTAATTGTTCGTCATTAGCATCTAACTCAATAAATAATTCAATAACTTGATCTACAACTTTTTCAGGTTGTGCTCCTGGTCTATCAATCTTATTAATCACCACGATTGGTTTTAAACCTAAAGCCAATGATTTCTTTAAAACCTCTCTTGTTTGTGGCATTGCGCCTTCAAAGGCATCAACTAATAAAAGTACGCCATCAACAGTTTTAAGTACTCTTTCTACTTCTCCACCAAAATCAGCATGTCCTGGTGTATCTACAATATTAATTTTGATATCATGATACATAACAGATGTATTTTTAGAAAGAATTGTAATTCCTCTTTCTTTCTCCAAATCGTTAGAATCCATTATTCTTTCTGCTACTTGTTCATTCTCTCTAAACACATGACTTTGTTTTAACATGGCATCTACCAATGTGGTTTTCCCATGGTCTACGTGTGCGATAATTGCAATATTTCTAATGTTTTTGTTGTTCATTTTACTACTCCCTCTCTTTTATTTTGTCCAATGGGTCCAAATGGACCTGGTCCCAATGCGACATTTATTAAGACGTTTTCCAAAGTTTTTCTTGAAAAACGCCTAACTCTCTAAAAATCAGCTTATAAAATTATACACCTATTTGGTGGTTTTGTCAATTAATTTTTCAAACAACCAATTGGCACTACATTGCTATCGCAAATAACACTAATATAATAAAATTGTACATATTTTCTCCTAACTAGCAAGTTCGATAATCTTGTTCATAATTTCGTCTGTAACTTTATCTAACACCTCTTTATCTTTGCTTCCTTTATACTCGCTATAATCTAGTGGTTTTCCATAAGTAATTGTGATTTTATGATAATCTTTTGTTCCACCTTTTATACCACAAGGGACAACTTTTGCTCCACTTCTTATGGCAAAAAAAGCAACACCATCTTTTACCTTTTCTCCTTTTTCTAAACCATTTCTAGTTCCTTCTGGGAATAACGCAATACATTTTCCTTCTTTCAAATCTTTCAAGGATTTCTTTATGGCTGATACATCTTTTTCATCTCTTTTCACTGGTATAGCTTCAAAAGCCCATCCTAGAAATGCCAAGAATTTGTTTTTATATAATTCCTCTTTGGCTAAAAATTTCATATCTCTTTTAGCTGTTACTACCATTAGTGGTGGGTCTAAATAACTTCTATGATTTCCACAGAAGATTAATGCCCCATCTTTTGGAACATTTTCTAATCCTTTAATCTCTGCTTGGTAAAATATCTTAAACCATATATATAAGGCTCCTCTTACAATTGCTTTAATAATTTCTTTTAATACTTTTTTCATTTTTGTCTCCTTTTTGAATATTAAGGACATCCTATATCAGAACGAAAAGGACAGACCTTTTATTTTCTATTTTACTATATCCTATTTATCAAATCTTTTATTGATTATTCTTTATTATTTCTATAATTTTATCTACCACTTGTTCAATGCTTAAATTAGTAGAATCCACATATATTGCGTCCTCTGCTCTTTTTAAAGGTGCAATTTTTCTAGTAGAGTCTCTTTTATCTCTATCCTTTATTCCTTGCAACACTTCCTCATAAGAACATTCTATTCCTTTTTCTTGATTTTGCAAAACTCTTCTTCTTGCTCTTTCTTCTGGGGTTGCGTCTAAATAAATTTTTACATCTGCATTAGGAAATACAACAGTTCCAATGTCTCTTCCCTCCATGATAACATTTTTTCCTTTGGCAATATTTCGTTGTAATTCTAATAATTTTTCTCTTACCACTGGTATAACTGACACTGGAGATACAAAATCATTGACATCATTTTCTCTAATTCTGTGTGTTACCTCTTCTCCATTTAAAAAGATTTTTCCATCAGGATGCATTTCAATATTGATTTTGCTTAACATTTCTTCTATTTTCTGCTCTTCTTGTATATCAATATGTTCTTGAATCATGTTTAAGGCAACACATCGAAAGGTTGCTCCTGTATCAATATTGACTAATCCTAATTTTTCTCCTACCATTTTGGTTATAGTTCCTTTTCCTGCCCCTGCAGGTCCATCAATTGCTACTACAAATGACATATTCTTTCCTCTTTTCTTATATTTTTATGACTTCTTTATGAGTTTGCAATGGTCTTTGACGATCTTTCCTAGGCAGTTTGGCACGACTTACCATCGTTTGGTCGTGCCAAACTTTTTTACACTTTATTAAGCGTCTAACTCATAACTCAATTATTTATCCTGCTTTTCTGGCACATAAATATTTTTAGCTACAACATCCAATTCCACAACATTCATAGCCGTTAATTTTTCGATTTCTTTTTTGGCTCTATCTTTAAAATCCTTGATGCCTTCTATGACATTATATCCATACATGACAGTAACCTCTACATAGATTTTTGCGCCTTCTCCATAATTTTCTACCCTTGTTCTAGATATTTTATAAATGGCTGGTGTTTGTACAGCAATATATTCTAATATTTGTCTAAATACCAAATCTGATATTGTAAATTTTCCTAAGTAACTAAAGGTTGGTCTTATGATAGATTTTTCAGATATATATGGTTTTTGACCTTTTCCTTTTGATTTAAAAATTTGTAATGGATCTAACAGATATCCAGAAAAATCTTTCTTGATTTGAAAGGTTGGAACCGGAATAACATGTTTTCCTTCTGTTACACGAATTCTTCTTGCTGTTTCCATTTCTTGTTTTGTAGCTACATCTGTTATATAGATATATTCACTAATTTCTGGTAGACCCAAATTGGCTGCAATTTTTTGTACCATTCCATCTGATGTTCCTAATATCAATATACTTTGTGGTTTTTCCTTTTTTAGTACTTTTATTACTTTATCTCTTTCTTCTTTTTCATAAAATAAAGCATGCTTTACTGTTCCTACTTTTGTCGGTGCTTTTTTTGCAGATTCTCCAGCTAATACTTCATTTTCTTTAATTAATAGTCCATCGTCTATTATATAACTAATATTCTTTTCACTGGCTACCATTTGAGCACGATAACTTTTTCCTGTTCCTGATGGACCAACAAATGCATATACTTTTATTTTATTTCCAAACAATTCATCTAATATCATATTGATTTGTTGTTATCTACTATAAACAACTTACTCCTTTCTTCATTTTATCAAAAATATACATATATCTTCAAATTTAGATTTTATGGATTATGCTTTTTTGTGTTTAATGTCTAATTTGAATAATCTTCATTACTGATATTGGGATAACTAAATATTTTTCCACCTTCTGTAAATTGTCCACTTGGACTATGGTCTTGCTCAATCGTTTCTCTCCCTACTAAAAAATATTTAGTTCTAGATTCTTCACTTGCTGTTCCTCCACCTACTACAACAGGATCATCCCAAGTAGTATCTACTGCATACCATTTTCCATTTAATTGCACATAATTCCATGCATGGTTTTCTGTTTCTCCCTGTGAATTCGTAGCCGTTCCAATAATCATTACACAAGGTATATCCAATTCATCCAACAAATATTTAAATGCTCTTGCATATCCTTCACATACACATTCTCTATTCACTAATGCCCCATATATATTATAGATATTATCTTTTGATATTGTACTCTCATAACTAATTGTATCTACTAAATAATCATGTACCATTTTGATATCTTCATAAGTATTTCCTGTTTTATTTTGCAATATTTGATTCTTTACTTGTTCTATTTGTACGATAGCCTGATCTATCGATTCCTTAGAATTAAATTCTTCTGTTAAATAATTTGCTTCATTTCCTGAATTTATATATACATTATAGGTTGTATCTCCGCCTCTCGTTGTCGTTTCAATATTCAAATACATTTTTCTAGGACTTAAATAAAATACTTCTGTATTATCATATGTATATGCTTCTATAGCTGACTGATAATATTCTCCCAATTCTTCTTGTCCGTTTTCTTGAGATAATATATCTGAAAAACTTGTCCCTAATTCTATTTGATATGTTCCTGTTTTCATTTGTTCTTTATTACTTTCAAATGCTCTATATATAATTCTTGATTCTTTATCTAATTGATTATAAAAATACTTATCTACTTGTATATTAGAATAATCATTTGTTGAAAGATTATTAGATTTTTCTATTTGATTGATAGGATTTTCCACAATTTCTGGTGCTTCAATATCATCCTCTACTGTTTTTTCTCCCTCAGACGTATTTATATTTTCAGAAGTTTCTGCAAAAGTTATTTCTTTATTTTCTCCTGTAAATTCTTGAATAGCAATAATAGAAAATACCACCAAACCAGAAAAAATACCTATGATTATTAAAAATAATAAAATTGAAGTAATTTTATCTCTTAATTCTTCTTTCATAATCATTTTCCTTTCATCACACTATGTATTTATTATATCATTTTTATCCTTTAAAAACTAGTATAAATTTAAAAAATTTACCAATACTATATATAAATTCACAGTCATGTTAATTGTGTCTAAAATAAGATATAAATAACAAATTATAAATAAATAGGTGATATAAATATGAATTTTAAAGATTTACTTTCTTCTATATTTACTTATACTCCAGATAATAAGCAAACATATCATTTCAATTTAGTAGAAGATATTCATACAAAAGCTTATCCAGAAAGTGATTTAGGAAATGAAGAAAATTCTCAAACCAAAATTTTTCCTAGTCTTACTGTTAATACAGATTATTTAAAAAGTAAATTTAATCTTTTGATCAATTCTGATGTGATTTTTCGTAATTTTGTATTAAATGCTAGAGGAAAACAATATCAAGCACTTTTAATTTTTATTGATGGTATGATTAATACAGAAATTATGAATGAATTTATTTTAGAGCCTTTAATGATGCGTAATAAAAATAATCTGTTTGATGGTTCTCAAAATAAAGTAATTTCAGAAGCTGTTGCTAATAATATTACTGTTAGAAAAGTTAAAAAATTCAACTTACCTAATTATATTTCTAGCTGTCTAGTACCGCAAAATGCAATCAAACAAGTTTCTACTTTTGAAGAGATTATTTCTGGAATTAATTCAGGAAATTGTGCATTATTTATTGATACACTAGATTTAGCATTTGACATAGAGGTAAAAGGATTTAAACAAAGAGGTATTGAAAAACCAAGTAACGAAATTGTTATTAAAGGTCCTCATGAATCTTTTGTTGAAAATATAAGAACCAATACCTCTCTTATTAGAAGATTTGTTAATAACGAAAATTTAATTATAGAAAATTTAACAATCGGAAATATTACTAAAACAAAATGTGGTGTTTGTTATATTTCAGGACTTGCAAATGAAGATTTAATTGCAGAAGTAAAATTTAGAATGAATAATTTAGATGTTGATTCCTTACTTTCTGCTGGACAATTAGAACAATTAATTACAGATTCTAGTAATATAAATTCACCTCAACTAATTTCTACTGAAAGACCTGATAAAACAGCCAGTTATTTATTAGATGGTAGAGTGATTATTTTGGTAAATGGTTCTCCATATGCCATCATTACACCTGGTATTTTATCTGACTTTTTAAGTTCACCAGATGATAAAAATCAAAAAACGCTATTTTCTAATTTTACAAAATTTATTAGATTAATTGCTGCATTTATTACTTTACTACTTCCAGGATTATATATTGCTGTTACAAGCTTTCACCAAGAAATATTACCTACTGAATTACTATTTTCAATTTTAGCTTCACGTGCCAATGTTCCCTTTCCTATTATTTTTGAATTACTTGTTTTAGAAATTTCCTTTGAGTTGATTCGTGAAGCTGGTCTAAGAGTTCCTTCTCCTATTGGCCCTACTATTGGCATTGTTGGTGCTTTAGTAATGGGACAAGCTGCCGTTAGTGCTGGAATTGTTAGTCCTATCTTAATTATTGTAGTTGCTATTACTGGAACCGCTTCTTTTGCTATTCCCGATTATTCTTTTGGATTTCACTTAAGAATATATCGATTTTTATTTATATTTCTTGGCTATCTTTGTGGATTTTTAGGAATCGCTTTAGGACTTTTTGTTTATATGGTTATGATGTGTGATTCAAAATCTTTTGGTGTTCCTTATACTGTTGGAATTTCTCCTCTTGAACATGTAAAAGGATCCTCTTACTTTTTACCTCCTCTTTGGAAAAGAGAATATCGTTCTGGCTTTTTAAATAGTAAAAAAACCAATAAGCAAGGTGCTATTTCTATGAAATGGAGAAACAGTTAAATGACTAAAATGAAATGTATTTTTTGAAAGGAGTCTTTATGGAAAACTCTAAAATAACTGCTGCTGAAGCAATTAGTATTGTATTAGGTGTTTTTGTGGCTTATACATTAGTTGCCCTTCCCCGAAGTATGTTAGAAACCACAAAAACAGCAACACTACTTAATATTATTTATGTTGGAATTATTGCTCTATTTATCACTTTTTTAATTTATAAACTTATTATCAAATTTCCTCGGAAATGATATTGTAGATATTGCTGAATATTTGGGTGGAAAAACGTTAAAGAATTTTATTGGTATTATTTTCATTTTTTATTTTATGTTTAGCAGTAGTATTCTTCTTAGAAACTTTTGTGAATGTTTAAAAATTGTATATTATCCAATGACAAGTTTAATCTTTATCATTATTACATTTATCATTGTTATATGTATTACCCTACACCATCGTTTTTCCTCTATAGCTAAGGTGAATTTATTAATTATTCCTTTGGTTATCATTAGTATCGTCTTTTTATTTGTTGCTAATATTGAAAATTTTTCTTTAGATAATATCTTTCCGATATTTGGAGATGGTTTGTTTAATACTTTTATAACAGGATTAGGAAATTTAGGGGCATTTGGTGGAATTACATTATTATACTTCATTCCTCCTTATTTGAAAGAACCTCAAAAAATGAAAAAAGTATATTTAACTTCTGTGATTTTAGGTACTATCTATTTTTTATTATGTGTCTCTATTATCTTATTTATGTTTATATCTTTAATGTACACTAATCAGATAATGCCTCTCTATTCTGCTGCAAGACATATTGAGTTTGGAAACTTTTTTCAGAGATTAGAATCCATTTTTCTTCTTATATGGATATTACAAATGGTCTGTTATTTAAGTATTATTACCAAATTATCTATTTCTATATTTAAGAAGATTACCAATATTACAGATGAAAAACCTGTGATTTTAGTATTTGGATTATTAATCTTTGCTATTAGTTTATTTCCTAAAAATTATGCTATTTCAAAATTTATAGAGAACTATTTATATCACTACATGGTTATTGGAATTTCTATGGTTTTAGGCTTATCTATTTTAACTTTAGCCTATTTAAAAAAAAGAAAGAAAAAGGAGTTGAATGCAAATCATGAAGAAAATCATTAAAAGAATTTTTATTGTTATCTTAATTTTAATGCTTCTTCTTGCTTTTTCCAAATCTTATTCGACTTTAAATATTGATAATTTAAGTATTGTTGTTGCTATGGGAATTGATACTTCTGACAAAAATCTTTTACAAATCAGTTTTCAATTTACCAATTCTTCTTCTGTTTCAGAATCAGGAACTTCTGAACAATCGCCTTCTATTATTTATACTGTAGATGCTTCTTCTATAAGTTCTGGTATTAATCTAATTAATACGTATATCGGTAAGGAAGTTAATCTGTCCCACTGTAAAGTCATTGCTTTTTCTGAAGAAATTGCAAGCAAAGGAATTTCCGAAGAAATTTATACTTTAGTAAATGATACACAAATTCGTCCTTCTACTAATATTGTCATAACAAAAACTTCTGCTAGATATTATTTAGAACATTCTAAACCTTTATTTGAGAATTTAATTACAAAATATTATGAAGTTTTTTCTGGTTCTAGTTCTTACACTGGTTTTACTTCTAATGCAACCATTGGTGATTTCTTTGATAGTCTAATTTGTCATTCTTGTCAACCTTATGCAATATTAGGTGGTGTAACAAATAACTCTACTGAATATACAGGATCAAGTAGTTCGGAAAATGATTCTAGCACAAAGTCAAATTCTTCTTCTTTAACTGGTCAATCAACTGCCGAAAATACTGGTCTTGCTGTCTTTAAAGATGATGTTTTAGTAGGAGAATTAAATTCCATAGAAACACTTTGCTTCTCTATTATTCGTAATCAGGTAGATGGTTTCTTAATTTCCGTTCCTAATCCAAATAAGACCAATTCTTATATGGATTTATATATAACACCTTTAAGTCCACCGCAAATAAACGTAAAAATTGTAAATGGGTCACCTTATATCGATATTGATTGCCGATTTACTGGAAGGATTTATTCTATGGAAGAAGGTGCTGATTATTTAGATGCTAATATGTTAAATCAAATTTCTGATTCTTGTAGTAGTTACCTGAAATCTGCTATTACAGAATATTTATATAAAACTTCAAAAACTTTTAAATCAGATATTAATGGTTTTGGAAAAGTTGCGAGAAAAAACTTTTTTACTTTAGATGGTTTTTATAATTATAATTGGAATGAAAAATATAAAGATAGTTTCTTTAATGTGAATATTAACTCTTCAATTCGCTCTTCTTCACTACTAACAGAGAGTTAATTTTACGGAGGTATATATGGTTAGTTATTTAGAATTTTTATTATTTATCTTATTTTGTTTATATGTTTTAAAAGATGCCATTAGCTATGGCATCTATGAATATAAAAATAATAATAAATTTGGTGGTGTAGCTGTGATTTGTTTCTCCCTATTCTCTGTTATATTAAGTGTTGTGGCACTTTGTATTTCTTAGTGTCAAATTGGGGACGTTTCTTTTTGAGACATTTTTATGTTAATATTGGTTTCTTAAATAATAAATAATGTATATCTTATTTTATGAAATTAAATGTGCAAATGAAAAAATATTACAAATTCTTATATTATCAAGTAAGAAATCTGCGGTGCGCCAGCAATTTCGTGCTTGATGATATTAGAATTTGTTTATTTTGTAATGTTAGCTATTTAATGAATAAAATATGATATACATTATTATTTATAATTGATATCTTGATATATTAACATAAAAATGTCTCAAAAAGAAACGTCCCCAATTTGACAAAACCTACACCTTTTCAAAATCAACTGTTCTTAATAATTTACTTGCATCTTTCACTCTGATTTTCATTTTATCTCCGATTTTGTACATTGTTTTTGTATGTTCTCCAATTAATCGTTTTCTTTCTTCGTCATAAATAAAATATTCATCTCCTAAATCGTCAAATCGAATTAATCCTTCTACCGTATTTTCCAATTCTACAAAAATTCCAAATGATGTCACAGAAGATATAATGCCTTCGTATTCTTCCCCAATTCTGCCTTCCATATATTCTGCTTTTTTGATATCTTCACTTTCTCTTTCCACTTTTGTTGCAATATTTTCTCTTTCTGAAGATTGTTTTGCCCTTTCCTCTGCTTGTTTTTTGTATTCTTCTACAAAAGTTTCTTCTACATCATAATTTTCTTTTAAATATTTTGAAATAACTCTATGGATAAATAAGTCTGGATATCTTCTTATTGGAGAAGTAAAATGACAATAGTACTTACTTGCTATTCCAAAATGTCCTTGATTTACTGCTTCATATCTTGCTACTTTTAAGGTTCTCAACACTAAATTAGAAATAACCTTTTCTTCTTCTCTCCCTTTGCTTTCTTCTAATATTTTTGCAAATTCTTTTGGATAAATATTATCTTTATTTGCTTTAATTTTCAAACCAAAGTTGAATAAAAATTTGTTCAATTCCTGAACTTTCTCATAATCTGGTTTTTCATGGACTCTATATATAAAAGGAGCATCCAACCAGAAAAATTTTTCAGCAATTGTTTCATTCGCTGTTAGCATAAATTGTTCTATAATTTCGTTGGCAAATGTGGTCTCATATTTTTTGATATTTGTTACTCTTCCATCTATGTCCAATTCTATTTTGCTTTCTGGAATGTCTAAATTTAAATACCCTTGTTCTAATCGTTTATTTTTTAATATATGTGCCAATTCTTCCATTAATTTAAACTCATAAATATATGGTTTGTATTGTTTTATCACTTCTTCCTCTGAATTGTCTAGTATTTTTTGCACATTTGTATATGTCATTCTTTCTGTTACATTGATAATTGCTTTATAGACGTCTGAAGAAATAACTTCTCCTTTGGGATTTATTTCCATACTACAAGATAACGTAAATCTATCTTCTCCTGCATTTAAGCTACAAATACCATTTGATAATTCTCTTGGAAGCATTGGAATAACTCTTCCTAACATGTAAATACTTGTGCCTCGAAGTAAAGCTTCTTGATCTAGCAAGCTATTTGGTTTTACATAGTGGCTAACATCTGCAATATGTACATCTAGTTTATAATTTCCATTTTCTAATTTGGTTACCTTTACAGCATCATCTAAGTCTTTCGCATCTTCTCCATCAATTGTAAAAATGATATCTTCTCTTAAATCTCTTCTTCCTATAATATCATTTTCATTAATTTTGTTTCCACATCTTTTTGCTTCTTCTACTACTGGTTCTGGAAATGTTGATGGTAAATTGTGTTCTTTTATTAAAGACAACATATCTACGCCTGCTTCATTAACATTTCCTAATACTTCTATGATTTTTCCTTCTGCCTTTTTTCCTTTTTCAGGATATTTAATGATTTTTACCAATACTTTATGATTATTTCTTGCTTTTCCAAAATTCTTTTTAGAAATAAAGATATCTGTTCCAAAATTTTTATCATCTGGAACCACAAATCCAAAGTGCTTATTATTCTCAAATCTTCCAACAATTGTGTCTTTTTCATGCTTTAAGATTTTTACAACTTTTCCTTCTGCCTTTTTTAATTTATTTTTTTCTTCGATAATTTCAACTAAAACTCTATCTCCATTTAACGCATTTTTAGAATTTTCTTTTGCAATATAAATTTCGTCTTCTTGATCTTCTATTTTTACAAACCCAAATCCCTTTTGATTTTTTCTGTAAATACCATCATAATATACTGTATCTACTGGTCTATATTGATTTTTTCTATTTTTTTGAATTTTTAATTCCATCTCTAATTTTCCCAGTATTCGTAAAAGTTCATTATATTCACTTTTCGGTACATGCATTATCATGGCAATTTCTTTTGCCTTCATTGGTGCATAATCTTTATCTTTAATTAAATTTAAAACTTTTTGTTCCTGTTCTTCCATTCGTTTTCCTCTCTTTTTTTGTTGTATGTCCATTTAGGGACGGAGTCATTTTTCCCTTTTTGCATTAATCATCCTAAAAGCATAAAATATAATATAATATAATATTATTATATAAGTTTATTTATAAATTACTTTTCTAAATTGAATTTTATATACAAAATACGTTATTTTAAAATTTATATTTTGTATATATCTTTAATTTTAAAAAAAAGAAAAATGACTCCGTCCTCTAATGAACACTCAACTAGATAAAATTCAAAAAAAGGGAAAAATGAGTCTGTCCCCAAAATCCCTTTTCTTTTTCTTTTATGCCATATATACAATTCCTAATACAATTGTCAATATTGCAAATACAATTGTCAATATAACTGTCCATCTTTTTTGTTTTCCTTCTTTGGTTCTTCCTTTATTTTTTTCAAAGAAATTATTAGTTGATGAACCTGTAATGGTTGAAGATAATCCTGAATCTTCTTTTGATTGTATTAATGCTAATATAATTAATGCTAATGTTACAACAAAGTAGATAACAATCAATATCCATTTTATGATTTCCATATTTTATCTCATTCCTTTCTTTATGCACTAGTCTTGTTGAATGATAATTACATTCTTTCCAACTATTCTATCGTCTTTTCTCAAATAAATTACTTTGCTATTTTAACATATATTTTTCTAAATTGCAAATACTTTTTCATATAAATAATAAATATTGTTTATTATTTAGAAAAAATCTAGTTTTATTTTACTTTATTTGCATTTTTTGCATACTTTCAGATTAAGTTTTTTTATTCATGAAATACTGCCAAGCATTTATCTGTACGTCGAAATTTTTGATTTTACTATCGTACACTATTCTTATTTTTCATCAATAATTTTATCAATAGATTGTTTTCTCATATCTTTTATCACATTGCAACTATTATCTAACTTTGCTTGTTCTTCTTCATTTAACTCTAATTCTAACAATTCTCTAACACCATTTTTATTAATAATTGCTGGAACACCAATATAAATATCTTGTTGTCCATATTGATTATCTAAATAGGTAGATACTGTTAATATTGAATTTTCATCATCTAAAATGGCTCTTACCAATCGATTTAATGCCATTCCTATCCCATAATATGTGGCTTTTTTCTTTTCGATAATTTCATATGCTGCATTTACTACATCTTCATGAATTTTATTTAATTTTTCCATTGGATGATGATTATCTTTCATAACATCTTTAATTTTTTTACATCCTACATAACAATGGTCCCATGGTACGAATGAAGAATCTCCATGTTCTCCCATGATATACGCATGTACGTTTTTACTTGATATTTTTAAATATTGTCCTACAATATATCTCAATCTTGCTGTATCTAAAACTGTTCCTGAACCAATGACTTGATTTTTTGGCAATCCAGATACTTTTGCTACAACATATGTCATTAAATCTACTGGATTACTTGCAACAACAATAATTCCATTAAATCCACTTGCCATAATACTTTTTGTGATATCTTTCATAATTTTAGCATTTACTTCTGCTAATTCTAATCTTGTTTGTCCTGGCTTTTGTGCAACACCTGCAGTAATCACAACAACTTGTGCATCTTTACATTCATCATAATCTCCTGCTTTGATAATCATTTTTTGAGGTGCATATGGTAGTCCATGTGATAAATCCATTTCTTCTCCAATGGTTTTATCTTTATTTATATCTATTAATATAAGTTCTTGTATCCCTCCTCTGTTTAGCATTGAATATGCCATACTCATTCCTACAAATCCTGTACCAACTAAAACAACTTTTCCTTTTTTCATACTATCCATTCCTTTCCGTTTATTAAAATTCCTTCAATAGTATACTACTTTTTTCTTGAAATTTAAAGATTTTTCTTGTAATTATTTTACTTTTTTTTATACTTATGATATAATTTAGCAAATATTCAAAGTAAGGAGTGCTATTTATGAGTTCAAATTCAAATAATACTACTACTTTGGCTGAAAATAAGGTATTAATCCTATATATCTTAAATCTAATTGATGGAGATATTGTGCAAGATGGATTGTTTAAAATTATTTCTTCTATCAATAATCTAAATTACTTTTATTTTAAACAAATCTTGACAGATTTAATAGATTCAAAGCTAGTAGGTGTTTATACAAAAGAAGATGAACAAGTATTAAGAATTACTAGTGAAGGAAAAAATGCATACATTTTGACAAAAGATGTAATGCCTGGAATATTAAAATTAAAAGCAGATAGTGTTTTTAAAAAAGAATTTTCAAGTATTGAAGAGGCTTCTTCTGTTATTGCCGAATTCACACCAAAAGATGAAAATAATTATACAGTAACTTTGAAAATTGTAGAAAACAATGAAACGATTTTTGAAGTTAAAACATATGCTGGTTCAAGAGAAAGAGCCAAAAAGATTGTAGAAAATTGGAAAAATCATGCCAATACCATATATCCTAATATTTTGAATACTTTGTTTGAGGGAAAATAAAACTTTTCTCTCTTTATTATTATAATTTTTTTAAATCTATAATCATAATTATTTTATGTATATACTAAAAACTCGCAAATGTTTATCTTACATTTACGAGTTTTTTTGGTAGCGAAGATGTGATTCGAACACATGACCCTTCGGGTATGAACCGAATGCTCTAGCCAACTGAGCTACTTCGCCATTTTTCTAGCTAGCAAGTAATATTATACTGGTAGTTTTTCCATTTGTCAAGTAAAAAATACAAGAATTTTAAATTTCTTGTATTTTATATTGTATAATCATCATCTCTGGTTTGATTATGCGTAACATTATTTTCTTGTTCTTGGCTGTTTGGTCTTTGTTGCTGTGTTTGCACTTTCTCTGTATAATTTTTTGTTCTCTTTCTTCCCATGCTTCTTTTTTCTTCGGGTCCTCTTTCAGGAATGGTTTGTTGTCTCTCAAATTCTTTTATGGCTTCTGCACTTTCTTTATTATTTTCCCATATTTGCTTAACTTTTACATCTGCTTCTGTTAATTTAAGTACTTTTGGTGGTTCAAGCAGAATACTTCCTAAAGTTGAAATTGTGTCTTTAAAGGCATTGAAAGCTTTTCGATATAATTCACTTATATTTATTCTTTTTTCACTTACATTTTTCATATTAACCTCCATTCCATCGCTTCGCTTGGCACAAAGTGCCATGAAAAATCGCGACAATTTCATTTTCTTTGTTTAATT
>CALXJS010000004.1 GCA_944388685.1 uncultured Clostridia bacterium
ACAGTTTTAGGAGAAGATAAAGAAAGGCATAATCATAGTGGAGGCATTCAATTATTAACACATAATAAAATTTCAAGAATAGATTTAACAGAATATGCATTTATAATGGCATTAACAAAATATATTAACGGAGAAAAATGGAGGTAAAAATGAAAATAGGAATTGATATAGATGATACAACATTTTTAACAGTAAAATCAATGTTAAAATATGCAGATAAATTTGAAGAAGAAATATCTGGAGTACCAACTAATAGAGACAGTTTTGGATTGATAAAAAATAGATATTATTTAAAAGTTTTATATGGTTGGGATGAAAAAACAAAATTTGACTTTTTTGATAAGTATTATAAAAATGTATTAGAGGAATGCACAATGCTTCCTGATGCAAATAAAACAATTAGAAAATTGAAAGATGAAGGAGATACTATACATTTTGTAACAGCAAGATTAATGAATATTAAGAATTGTGATACTGAGGAAATTACTAAAAAGAGCTTGAACGATTTTGGTATTCCATATGATAGCTTAAATTTGCATGTAAGTGATAAATTAAAATTTTTTAAAGAAAATAAAATTGATTTATGTATAGAAGATAGTTATGAAACTTGTAGAGAATTAACAGATAATGGTATTAAATCTATTTTAATGACAACAAAAATGAATGCTGATATTAATGATAAAGAAATTGTACGAGTAAATAATTGGAATGAAATTTATGACGAAGTAGAAAAATATAAAAATAATCTTTAATTTTTGTTGCAATACCTAAAAAATTATGTTAAATTATAAACAACAGTTGTAGCAAAAAAAGGCCAACTTGTACATACAATTCTTGCAATATATTGCTATAACTACATTTGAAACGGAAATAAGTAACTTTTTTGTGATAGACTTTTCGAAAACGTCTCTCGCAAAGGAGCCATAAATAGCAGATAAGAAATTATCTGTTATTTTTTTGCGTGTTCGCTAGTTTTTATATTAGAAATCATATATAATATAAAAAAGTATGTGAAAAAAGATATATAAAAATAGTTAGTATCACTAGAAAAATAAATAAAAAGTAAAGAAATAGAGAGAAAAAATGAAACAAAAATTAAGAAAGATTGTAAAACCAATTGTAGAATGGTATCAAAATCAAGAAAAAACGTTGCCTTGGAAACAAGATAAAGAACCATATCATATATGGGTATCAGAAATTATGTTACAACAAACAAGGATAGAAGCAGTTAAAAAATATTATACGAAGTTTATGAAAGAATTACCGACTATACAGGATTTAGCAGTAGTCGAAGAGGAAAAATTGTTAAAACTTTGGGAAGGATTAGGCTATTACAGTAGAGCAAGAAACTTAAAAAAAGCAGCTATACAAATAGAACAAGAATATGAAGGAAAGATGCCTACAAATTATGCAGAATTGTTAAAATTAGCAGGAATTGGAGAATATACAGCTGGTGCAATTGCATCAATTAGTTACAAAGAAAAAGTACCAGCAGTAGATGGCAATGTATTAAGGGTAATTTCTCGCGTACTGGCAAGTAAAGAAGATGTATTATTGCCAGAAACGAAGAGAAAAATCACAAAAGCATTATTTGAGATTCTACCTGACGAGCCGGGAGATTTTAATGAAGGTTTAATGGAATTAGGAGAAAAAGTTTGTCTACCGAATACGGTTCCTTTGTGTGAAACATGTCCAATTCAAGAATTTTGTAAAGCACATAAAGAAAATCTAACAAAAGAAATACCTGTTAGAATAAAAAAGCAAAAACAAAAAATAGAAAAAAGAACGGTATTTATTTTAGAGTATCAAAATCATATGGCGATTAGAAAACGTGAAAAAACAGGAATATTAGCAAATTTGTATGAATTTCCAAATGTGATTCGGAGAAGTGGCAGAAGAGGAAATTCCAAAAATATTAGAACAATGGAACATGCAATTTAAAAACTTACTTGTAAAAAAACATGCAAAACATATATTTACTCATATAGAATGGGATATGATTGTTTATGAAATAGAAATAAAGAATGAGTCAGAAGAATGGATATGGGTAACAGAAAAACAAATGGAAAAAGAATATCCATTACCGACAGCTTTTAAAAAATTATTAACAAAAGAAACATAAAAATAAAGAGAATATAAAAAAATCGATTCACACAACAAGTCATTAAATCAAGAATTGATGCAAAATAATCAAATAAGGGCAATTTAATCAGGGTTTAAGGCAGCAAGTGTTGCTAGGGTATCTCCGAGTTGTGTAAAAAAAGCAGACAAAATAGCAAGTTCATCTTGAGACTTATCTTTTGCAATTTCGCAAGCAAGTAGAGAAATAAAATTAACAAAAGCACATGAATTCATAATAACACCTCATATAAAATTATATGAGAACATGAGTAAAAATGTTATGAAGAAGCAAAAAATTGATATGAAAAATTACTTATGGTATAATAAAGCAAAAAAAAGGAAGTAAAGGTTGAAAAATAATGTCAAAAGTTAATTCTTTTTCAATCAGATTTGTGCCTTGTGAAAGGAATGAAATAAAAAATGAAAATTGGATTTACTATTGGAAAATTTGCTCCATTACATAAAGGACATCAGTATTTAATTGAAAAAGGTATAAAAGAAATGGACGAATTTTATGTGATTGTATACGAGACAAGCGTCATGGATATACCGGTAGAGCAAAGAGCAAGCTGGATTAAAGAACTTTATCCAAATGTACATATTTTATTGGCAAAAAATCCGCCATCACAATATGGATTAGATGAAGAAAGTATAAAAATTCAGATGGATTATTTAAAAAAGATTATAAAAGATATTCCTGTTACCCATTTTTATAACAGTGAGCCATATGGAAAATTTATTGCAAAAGATTTACAGATAGAAGAGGTACAAGTTGACAGGCATCGAGAAAAATATGCCATTAGTGGAACAAAAATAAGAAAAAATGTAAATGAAAATAAACAATATATAGAAGAAATTGTATATAAAGAATTGAAACAAAAACAATAAATTAAAACTGTTAAAGAAGTAAGTATAAAGAGTAATATATTAATGAAAAAATATTAAAAGGGGATTTTATGAAAAAGATTTTAAAAATATTAGGAATATGTCTTTGTTGTTTAAGTATCTGCTTTATCTTATCAACAACAAAGGCTACAAATAAAAAAGCAGAATATGAAGAAAAAAGTATAGAGATATTAGGCATTACAATTAAATACCGAGATAAGGTATATTTTAATGGAGAAAATAATATTGTAACACAAGAACAAAAAGATACAAACAATATGTTAACTGGCGGAATTTGCATCTTTTTAGTTATCTATTGGATAGTATTATTATTTATGTTTGAAAAAGAAGAACCATATAATTATACGTATGAAAATGCCGATGACTTAGAAACATTAAAAAAATATAATCCTATGGTAGCAGGCTCTTTTGTTGATAATCGACAAGTTTTATCAAGAGATGTTACAGCAGTTGTTTTAAACCTCATTCAAAAAGATGTTTTACATATGGAAATGAAACCAACCATGGAAGGAAAAGAGAACTATACTTATATGATTTCTAGAAATTCCAATGCAGATATAAGCAAATTAGATGAAATCGAAAAATATATATTAAGTTGGTTATTTGGTTATTATGAGCAAGAAGAAATTGATTTAATAGAAAAATTAAAAGAAATATCTAGAAGAAAAGATTTTCTAAAACACTTAAAAAAATTAGATAAAATGACACAAAACAAATTAAACACAATAGGAGCCAATATAAAATCTGTACCAGGATTTATTAGAAAAGCTAATATCATTTTGTTAATTATTGTTTGCATTATGGCAGTGATTCATATTGCAAATAATGGATTAAATATTCATATATATGAATCAACATTATTTATCTTGGGATTTGTAGCAATAGGTGTTATTGTTATTTTGCCAGTAGTAGCACTTATCATTCATCTGTTCTTATTTGCCATTGTATTACTAAAAAAACTAATTAAGAGTCAAGCAGAAAGGCTTAGTGGTAAAAAAATTGTTTCCATGAGTTTAATGATATTGATATTTATGGCTATTTTTATAGGAATTGTCTACATGATAGCACCAAATAAATATATTTGTTTAGACATTTTCATGATAGGAATGGCACTTTTAATTGTAAGAACAGACAATTTGATGACAAAACATAGTAAAGAAGCATTAAACGATTATTACGCATTACGAGAGATAAAATATAAAATTTCAGAATATAGCTTGATAAAAGATGAACAAATCAATTATATGAAATTATGGGATGAATATCTAATTTATGCGGTAGCATTTGGTATTCCAATCCAAATTGTAAATAAATTAAAAGAAACACATCAAGAAGATGAAGATATAGAATATTTATTAAAATGTGAAAACTTGTATTATATCTGCAAAGCGTATTTAGAAGTGATGTGGGATATGGAATTTAAAGAAAAGAAAAGCTGGTTTAGTGTTAAAGAGTTATTTAAGATAGAACCAGAAGAAGATCATTATAGAAGAAATGAAATATAGAAAATAATCAAAGGGACATATATAATGTCATTAAATTAAAGATTACAGTTCTGAATAAAAATTATTAACCCAAAGTCATATTATTATATTTTATTCATTAAATGGCTGGCGTTACAGAATATACAAATTCTAATATTATAAAGCAGGCACTTCTCACAGCAAGTCTGAGATTCTCCTACTTGATAATATAAGAATTTGTAATATTCTTCCACTAGCACATTTAATCTCATAAAATATAATAATATGACTTTGGGTTTTATAAAAATATTTAAAAGACTGTAATCTTTAATTTAATGACATTAGGTATGTCCTTATTGATATATATATATAAGAAATTCTTAAGAAAAATTAAAAAATATTCATAAAGTATTAAGAAAAAATCAATAGTAATTGCAATACATATATGCTAGAATGAAGAAAAAACAAAAGGAGGATGAATATGGAAACCATATTAAAATGTGAAAACTTATGTAAAACCTTTGGAAAAAGAAATATCCTAAAAAATGTTTCCTTAGAAATAAAAGAAGGCGACATTTTAGGATTTATTGGACCAAATGGTGCAGGAAAAACAACAACCATAAAACTAATATTAGGCTTACAAAACATAACCAGTGGAAAAGTTACCATTAATGGTTATGATATCGAAAAAGAATTTACACATGCAATTAAAAGAGTAGGAGCCATTGTTGAAAATCCAGATATGTATATGTATTTATCAGGATATCAAAATTTAAAACTAGTTGCCAATTTATATAAAGGAATTACGACAGAAAGAATTGATAAAGTTGTAAAATTGGTAAAATTAGAAAACAGAATTCATGATAAAGTATCAAAATATTCATTGGGAATGAGACAAAGATTAGGAATTGCACAAGCAATTTTACACAATCCAAATCTATTAATATTAGATGAGCCAACAAATGGGTTAGACCCAGAAGGCATTAAAGAAATGAGAGAATTGTTGGTAGAGTTGGCGACAAAAGAGAAAATGGCAATTCTAATTTCTAGCCACAATTTAGCAGAGTTAGACAATTTCTGTACAAAAGTATGTATTATCAAAAATGGAGAAGTAATTGAAACCAGTGAAATTTCTGCAATTAAGAAGGAAACAAGTCAAGACTTAAAACTATTTGAAGTAGATGATGCAAATCGTGTAAAAAATATAGTAAAAGAAATAGTTATAATAGATAAAAATACATTTAAAATCAATTTACCAAAAGAAGAGGTGCCAAATCTAATTACAGAATTAGTACAAAACAATGTAAAAATTTATGAAGTAAAACAAGAAGAAAAAACGCTAGAAGATGCATTTTTTGAAAAGACAGGGGGGAATGTCATTGAATAGTTTAGTAAAAAATGAGTTAATCAAAATATTTAAAAAGAAAACCATTTATATCACAATGGGGGTTATATTCCTATTGCTAATCTTTATGAACTGTATGTTTAAGTATGCCAATAATGGAAACACAATAAACTATTATTTATATAGTGAAAACTATGTCCAATCTTTAAAAAGTGAATTAGAAACGCTAAATCCAGATAAACCAAGTGATGTAACCACATATATCAACATCTTATCAGATATACAATTAAGTGAAATTATGGAGCAACACGAAGACGCAGAATGGAAATTAGCAATTATTAATGAAAGAATTGCACCATATATATCAGAAAGAAATACGTATCAATATGGAGCAGAAAAGAATGAGGAACAAGTAGAAATCATCAATCAAGAAATTGATGAATTGCTTGCAAAATTGGATGAAAATGATTGGAAATATTTTGCAAAAGAAGATTTAGCACAAGCAGAACAACAAATAGAAGAATTAAATCGTCAAAAAGAACAAACAGAAGATACAGCAGTTATAAAAAATATAGATAGTCAAATACAAACAGCTGAAACGGAAAAAGAAATTGCAGAATACCGAATAAATAAAGAAATCCCATATGGAAATGACTATTTAAATAGGGCGATTTCAAATTTACAAATGGCAAATTCTAATTTAGTAAATTTTGGAAATGCGGACGAATTAGCATATCAAGAAAAACTAGAATATAATAGTTACTTAGAAGTCCAAGCAGAAAGTCGATATATATTAGATACGGGAAATGATATTAACAATTCTGATAGTCTAAAAGGAATTTTGCAAAACTTCTATTCACAATTTGGAATTTTCCTAATCGTAGTAGTTGTTATGATAGCAGGAACCATTGTAAGTGAAGAATTTAATAAAGGTACAATAAAATTGCTATTGGTAAAACCATATACGAGAAACAAAATCTTAATGGCAAAAGCGATTACAACATTAATTATGATTATCTTTATTATTATTGTGACATTGCTAATGGAAATTCTAATAGGTGGTGTTATATTTGGATTTGATAGTTTATCAGAACCAGTTGTCGCCTATAACTTTAATACCAACACAATCCAAGAAATGAATATATTTGCAAATTTAGGAATACAAACATTAACACAATTGCCAATGATTATTTTATTAGCAATACTTGCATTTGCTATTAGTACTATATTCTCAAATAGTACACTTGCTATAACCATTTCTTTATTAGGATATATGTCATCAAGTATTATTAATCAATTAGCAATTGGATATGATTTACAGTTCTTAAAATATTTTGTTACCATGAATTGGGATTTAAGCATGTATCTATATGGTGGTTTACCATACATGGAAGGTATGAGTATGCTATTATCTATCTTAATTTGTGTAGCATATTTCTTAATTATGATGATACCAACATTTATTGTGTTTAAAAAGAGAAATATTAAAAATATCTAGAATTGCAAAAATTATGTAAATATAAACAAGGAAGAAGTTCTCGATTGAGGGCTTTTTCCTTGTTTAAAAAGATTACCTTATGCTAACAATTACATTGATTGAATGATTAGCCAATAATTTTAAACATCCTTAATACATTTTATTGTAAAATCCTAAAAAATGGTATATAGTTATAATGAAAAAAGTTAAAGGAGCGTGTTTTATGAATTATCCAGAAAACTTAAAAAAAGGAGACACCATAGGAATATGTGCACCATCAGGAGGTATAACCAAAGAATCTGGTATCAAAAAACTAGAATTAGCAGAAAAACAATTGCAAGAAATGGGATATAAGATACTAGAAACAGAAAGTGTTAGAAAAGAAGAAAAAGGAAGAAGTGCCTCAGGAGAACAAAGAGCAAAAGAATTAATGGAATTACTAGAAAATAATGATGTAAAACTAATTATATTTGCAACAGGTGGCGATTTCTTAGTAGAAATGTTACCATATTTAGACTTTGAAAAAATCAAAACATTAAAACCAAAATGGATGCAAGGATTTTCAGACATAACAGGTATTAATTATTTGTGGAATACCATGTTAGAAATTCCAACCATTTATTGTCAAACAATAAAAGATTATGCGATGAGACCATTATTTAGAAATTTAACAGATGCATTAAAAATCGCAAGTGGAGAAGAAATTGTGCAAACCTCTTTTGAAAAACATGAAAAAATTATTGATTTTAGAATAGAAGAACCACAGGAAACACTTGAAAACCAAGAGAGTATAGAAGAATTTAGTAAGGAAAGTGAAGAACTAGAACAACAAGAATTAGAAAAAGACTATGAATTAACAGAAGAAACAAAATGGATAAATTTAAACAATGAAGAGAAAATAGAGTTTACAGGAAGAGCCATTGGCGGATGCTTAGATTGTGTAAAGACCTTTATTGGAACCAAATATGATAATGTAAAAAATTATATTGAAAAATATAAACGAGATGGTATTATATGGTTTTTAGAGGTGTTTGAAATGAGTACACCTACATTGTATTTAACTTTATGGCAAATGAAACAAGCAGGCTATTTTGAGAATTGCAATGGCATTATTTTTGGTAGACCATTATTTATTAGGAATGATTATGATACAGACTTTAATCAAACAGTAAAAGATGTTTTAGGAGATTTAAACATTCTAATTATTTGTGATGCAGATATCGGTCACGTTGCTCCTCAATTTGCAATGGTAAATGGGGCAATACTAGAGATTACATCACAAAATGGAAAAGGAACGGTAAAGACATATCAAAAGTAACAAAAAAATTATAAAAAAATACTATAATAGTGGAAACATGTAAATAGTTTTTGATATAATGAAGCAAAAACGAGACATTAATGATAAATTTTGTTAAAAACGGAAAGGAAAGTGATACGATGAAAGTATTATTAGTTAATGGAGGACCACATAAAGAAGGTTGTACATATACGGCATTAAAAGAAGTAGAAAAACAATTAAATAAAAATGACATCGAAACAGAAATTATTTGGTTAGGTGTAAAACCAGTATCAGGTTGTATTGCGTGTGGAAGTTGTAAGACAACTGGAAAATGTTTTATAGACGATAAAGTAAACGAATTTATCGAAAAAGCAAAAGAAGCAGATGGATTTGTATTTGGAACACCAGTACATTTTGCTTCAGCAACGGGAGCAATTACCTCATTTATGGATAGAGTATTTTATGCAGGAAAAGCAGTATTTCAAAATAAATTAGGAGCATGTGTGGTTAGTTGTAGAAGAGGTGGAGCAACATCAACATTTGACCAATTAAACAAATATTTTACAATTAACAACATGCCAATTGTATCATCACAATATTGGAATATGGTACATGGAAATACACCAGAAGAAGTTATGCAAGATGAAGAAGGTTTGCAAACTATGCGAACATTAGGAAATAATATGGCATGGTTATTAAAATGTATAGAACAAGGAAAAAAAGCAGGAATAGAAGTACCTGAAAAAGAACAACCAATTCGTACAAATTATATAAGATGAGAGAAAATAAAAATGATTCTGAGAACGGAAAAAAACATGAATAAAAATAGGAAAATATAGGGGGAATAAAATGTCTGAAAATTTGAAAGAAGAAAATATAATAAAAGATGAAGAAAAGGTAAAAAAGGATAGAAAAGGTTTTGCGATTGTAACATTTATATTAGGAGTTGCTTCTATAATAACATTGATATGTGGAGTAGAAATTACTCTTTTTATTGGCATACCTTGTGCAATACTAGGTATAATATGTGGAGTTATATCAGTTGTTAAAAACAAAGATTGGGCAAGAATAATAAGCTTGGTTGGAATTATCTTAATACTGATATATTTTATATTTTTTATTAACATCATAGGAAGTCAATCTTCATTTGTGGTAGATAAACCAATCATATATCTTTATCCAGAGAAAGAAACAGAAATATCAGTAGAATTGAAAAATAGTGAACAACTAACTGTTTCATATCCTAGATACATAGACGGATGGAAAGTATTAGCAAAAGAAAATGGAGATTTAATAGATTTAGAAACAGGTAGAAATTTATACTCTTTATATTATGAAAGTGAAAACGTGATTAATTTTAAAGTAGAAAAAGAAGGGTTTGTAATTAAAAGAGAAGATAGTGCAGAATTTTTAGAAGAAAAATTAGAAATCTTAGGATTAACAGAAAGAGAAGCAGAAGAATTTATCATATATTGGTTGCCAAAACTGGAAGAAAATGAATATAATTATATAAGATTTGCAAGTGAAGAAGAAATAGAAGAAAATATGCCATTAAAAATCACTCCAGAGCCAGATACAGTAATTAGGGTAATGATGACATTTAAAGGTTTAGAAAAACCAATTGAAGTAGAGGAACAAAAACTAGAAACACCAGAAAGAACAGGTTTTGTAGCTGTTGAATGGGGAGGAACAGAAATAAAATAATAAATATAGGTAAAAATGATAAAAATAGAATATAAATATATAGAATAAAATTACAAGAGGAAAAAAAAATGAACAAAAACGGACCAATTGGCATATTTGATTCTGGAATTGGAGGCGTTACTGTCTTAAAAGAAATCATAAAAGTATTGCCAAACGAAACATACATATATTATAGTGATTCAAAACATAATCCATATGGAGATAAAACAGACCAAGAAATTATTGCATTATGTGAAAATATAGTGGAATTTTTTATAAAAGAAAATTGCAAAGCCATTGTAATTGCTTGTAATACAGCAAGTGCAAAAGCGGTACAATATTTAAGAAAGCAATATCATCATATACCATTTATTGCCATAGAACCAGCATATAAAATGGTATATGATTATGCATATAATGAACCAACTTTGGTACTGGCGACTAAAGGAACGATTGAAAGTGAAAAATTTAATCTTTTATACCACACCTATGATAATCATAAAACCATTTTACTTCCATGTGTAGGACTAGCAGATGTCATAGAAGAGGGAAAACCAGAAAAGATAAAGCAATATGTAAAACATCATTTAGAACCATATACAGGGAAAGTAAAAAATGTCGTTTTAGGTTGTACACATTATCCTCTCATTACAGGGGAAATTAAAGAAGTTTTAGGCAATGTTCAATTTTTTAATGGAGCACCATATTTAGCCAATCATTTGAAAGAGGTTTTACAAGAAAAAGATTTGATAAACGACGAAAAACAAGATATTACTATACAATTTATAGACTCATCAAACAGTGAACAAAAGAAAAAAAGATTTTTTGAAATTTTAAAAAAATAAAAAGAAATTAGTTATAGTAGTAAAAAGTTAATTTCATGATATGTAAAACTGTAAGAGGTGCTAAAATATAAGCAAAATTTCTATATAATAAAACATAATTAGGAATTATTGAGATAGAAACATAAAAGTTTGAATCGGAGGTCTGATAGATATGAAAATAATAAGAAATGAATTAAAAAATGAATTACATATCAGAACACAAAAAGATTTTCCAAAAGAAGGCGTTGAATTTATTGATATTATGCCTTTAATTATTCAAAAGGAAACATTTAAAGAAATTGTAGACAAGTTCTTAGAAGAATTAGCAGAAAAGAAAATAGACTATATTGTTGGACCAGAAGCAAGGGGACTGATTGTAGGAGCAGCAGTTGCTAGCAAATTAGATATAGGTTTTATTCCTGTTAGAAAAGCAGGAAAATTGCCACCAATTACAGTGGAAAAACAATTTGAATATGAAAAAGAATATGGAAAAGATAAGCTTGAATTACCAAAGCTAGTAAATGAAAGCTATACTGGTAAAAGAATTTATATTTTAGATGATATCTATGCAACAGGAAATACGATGAAGGCAATTAAAAGTGCAATAGAAGAAGTGGGAGGAATTGTTGTAGGACAAGGGGTCATTATGAATATAAAAGAATTGAATGACGCAACAGATGTATTTTCATTACTAGATGTTCATGAAGAGTAACCAACAATACTTTACATAAAATTTTAGAAATTTTAGAAAAAGTATTGACAAATCTTAAATAAGCATGATAGAATTTTAATCAATAAGTTTAAGGGAGAGAATTTTATGAGAAATATAAATACAATAAAAGGTAACAACCATCATCATAAAAAATAGCTTGTGTCTGAAATTGATTGGCACAAGCTTTAGATGCTTGTGCCTTTAGTTTTCTTATAGAGACCTTAAAGGTACAAAAAAGTACTTTTAAGGTCTTTTTGTATAATAGGGAAAATTGCTTTTTTCTATTATACAAAAAAACAACTTCAAGGAAATATGATTTCATAGAATTCAAAATATGTATATCCAAAAAAAGGCGCCAAATTTTAGGATATATAACAAGCAAATCTCTTAAAAACAAAAATAAAAGAAAATTTAAGGAGGAATTTAAAAATGAAAAGTAAAATTTTAATAGGACTGATAGCAGCAATTGTGATAATTGCAGTAATAGGAGTAATCATTTTTAGTGTACAAGGAGAAGAAGATAATCAAAACACATTTGTTTTAGGAATGGATGATAGTTTCCCACCAATGGGATTTAGAAATGAAAATAACGAATTAGTTGGCTTTGATGTTGATTTGGCTAGAGAAGTATGTAACAAATTAGGAATGGAATTAAAGGTACAAACCATTTCATGGGCAGCAAAAGAGCAAGAATTAGATTCTGGAAATATTGATTGTATATGGAATGGATTTGGTTATACAGAGGAAAGAAATGAAGCAATGACATTGAGTGAACCATATATAAAAGATGCATCTATCTTTTTTGTAAGAAATGATTCTGAATATACTTCACAAGAAGATTTAAAAGGTAAAAAAATTGGTGTACAAAGTGGTTCATTACAAGAAAGAAGATTAAAAGAAGATGAATTCGGACAGGAAATTGACGAAATTATTGGTTATACAGATAATATAACAGCATTAATGGATTTAGAAACAGGAAATGTGGATGCAATATATATGAGTCAAATTACAGGAAGTTATGTTATGAATTCACAAAATAAAGATTTTAGAACATTTGATGCAGTAGGTATAGGTGAAGAAGGAAAAGGAATGGTAATTGCTTTTAAAAAGGGAAATACAGAATTAAAAGATAAAGTAGAAAATGCTATTGCAGAATTAAAAGCAGAAGGAAAAGTAGACGAGATAGCAGAAAAATGGTTTGGAGAAGCTGGAAAAGAAGTTCTTTTATAAAATAGGGCAAGATAAAAGCAGATTTTCGACTGAATAGGAATTTAAGAAAATACGAAAAGAGGAGAAACAAAACATGGATATGTCAAATATAATGAATTTAACAAAGATTTTGTTAGAAGGATTAGGAACAACATTATCAATTTTTATATTAACATTGGTCATTGGAATTCCAGCTGGAATTTTAGTGGCAATTGCCAAAAATGCAAAATGTAAAATCATTGCATGGATAATGAAAATATATATTCTTATCATTAGAGGGACACCAATGATGTTACAAATTATCTTTGTATATTTTGCACCATATTATTTGTTTAATATTTCATATGATAGATTTGTAGCAGTGATTATTGCTTTTGTTATCAACTATGCAGCATATTTTGCAGAAATCTTTAGAAGTGGAATGTTAAGTGTGCCAAAAGGACAAAAGGAAGCAGCATTTACATTGGGAATGACAAAAACGCAAACATTTTTTAAAATATCATTACCACAAATTATCAAACGAATTTTACCAGCACTATCAAATGAGGTAATATCACTAATTAAGACAACATCATTGGCACAAATTATAGGGATTACAGAGATTTTTGCATTGGCACAAAAACAAGCAAGTTATCAATTTTCAATTGTTCCACTTTGTGTAGCAGGTATTATTTATCTATGCTTGTGTGCAATCATATCTTTTGCATTTAACAGGGCAGAGAAGAAGTTGGATTATTATACAATCACATAAGAAAGGAATGAGATAAGGTTGAAAAATAATTACAATTTTGGCGTCGTCAAACATCATTTGAAATTTATTCAACGTACAACTAGTATGCCTCATAAATTTCAAATTCGTTTTGACTGCTCAAAATTTAATTCTTTTCCAACCAGATTTGAGCCATAAGAAAGGAAAGAGATAAAGATGAAAGAAATTGTAAAAGTAGAAAATTTGGTAAAAAAATATAAAGATAATGTAGCTGTAAAGGGTGTTTCGTTTACAGTAAATGAGGGAGAAGTTTTAGCCATTATCGGTTCATCTGGTTCAGGAAAATCAACCGTTTTACGTTGTATGAATCAATTAGAGAAGATTGATGGCGGAAATATAAAAATTGATGAAGACGAAATGGTAAAAGAATATAAAAATGGAAAGCCAGTCTATAATTCTAAAGAAATCCTAAAAAAGATGAATTTAAAATGTGGAATGGTATTTCAAAATTTTAATTTATTCCCACATAAATCAATATTAGAAAATGTGACAGAAGCAATGATAGTCGTGTTAAAGATGGATAAAAAAGAGGCAGAAGAAAAGGCTTTACGATTATTAGACAAAATGGGAATCAAAGATAAAAAAGATGTATATCCATGTAATTTATCAGGTGGTCAACAGCAAAGAGTATCGATTGCTAGGGCCTTGGCCATTGAACCAGAAATCCTATTTATGGATGAACCAACAAGTGCCCTAGACCCTGAATTGATAGGAGAGGTGTTAAAGGTTATCAAAAAACTAGCAGAAGAAAAAAAGACAATGGTAATTGTTACACACGAAATTCAATTTGCAAAACAAGTGGCTGATAGAATTATCTTTATGGATAATGGTTCTATTGTGGAAATGGGAACCCCTAAAGAAGTCATCGAAGAGCCAAAAGAAGAAAGAACAAAACAATTTTTAAGTAGATACTTAGAAAGGACATAAATAAACAATAGTATTAAAAGGTTGTAGGCAAAAAATTTTTAAAAAGTTGAATATGATGTAAGGAGAAAAAAGCGTATGGAATTATTAAAATTAGAAGATTATCAAAATTTAGAAGCCAAAAAAGTTATTGACTATTTTGCGGAAATTAATAAAATTCCAAGAAGGTCTGGAGAGGAAAAACAAATTAGAGAATATCTTGAAGAATTTGCTAAGAATAGAAATTTAGAATATGTAAAAGATGAATATGAAAATATCATTATTTATAAAAAAGCAAGCAAAGGAAGAGAAACAGAAGAAAGCTTAACTTTTCAAGCACATACAGATATGATATGTGAAAAAGATATCGGAATTCAACATGATTTTTCAAAGGACCCTATTATTTTATACAAAGAAGGAGACTATATAACAGCAAAAGGAACAACCTTAGGAGCAGACAATGGTATTGGTGTTGCATATATGCTAGCCATACTAGATAGTGATATCTCTATTCCAAACCTAGAATGTGTTTTTACAGTGCAGGAAGAAACAACCATGATTGGTGCAATAAAAATAGATGCCAAAAATATTCGAGCAAGAAAAATTATTTCATTAGACAGTGCAAACGAAAAAAAGATTTTAATTAGTTCAGCCAATTGTAACGAATGGATAGGGATAATGAAAGCTGAAAAAGAAATGGTTAATGAAAAAAATGAAATCTATAGATTAACCTATGAAAACTTTTTAGGAGGACATTCTGGTGGAAATATTGGAGATGAAAAAAGAGGCAATCCAATAAAATTAGCGATGGAAGCATTAGAAAATGCTAGTAATATTCAAATTATAAAATTAAAAGGTGGCAGTAGAGTAAATGTAATACCAAGAGAATTTATGATAGAATTTTGTGTTTTAGATAAAGAGGATAAGACAAATAAAGTAACTAATAACAGCGAACTAGGAGGAAAAAATAAAATTAAAAATATTGAGGCAAATTCAGAAGAAGTAATTCAAAAAATACAAGCAAAAATCCAAAAGCAAAAAGAAAAATTTCAAAATGAAACGATAGTACTAGAAAAATTAGAAGAAAATAAACAAAATCAACAAAATCAAGAAATAATAAAAGCATATTCTAAAAACAAGAGTAGAGAAATCATCGATTTTGTAAATGAATATAAAAATGGAGCATTAAAAAGAGAAGAAAATCAAAATGTCATATTATCTGCAAACTTAGCAGTTTTAACAGAATGTGAAAATGGAATGCAAATCGAATTTTCAGAAAGAAGCAATAAAAAAGAATTAGAAAAAGAATATTTGCAAGAATTACAACAATTGATAACAAAATATGACATAAACATAACATGGCATCAAGAACTAAAAGGTGTAGAAAAAAAGGAAAATAACAAACTATTAGAAAAATGTCAAAAAGCATATCTACAAATATTTGATAAAAAAATGGAAGAAGTTATCACACAAAGTGTTGTAGAAGGCGGATTTTTTGCTGATAAAATGCCTGATTGCGAATATGTATGTATAGGACCGAATATTTATGATCTTCATTCTCCTAAAGAAAGAGTATCTATTTGCTCTATTGATAGAATGTGGAAAGTCATAAAAGAAATTTTGAAATAAATTTTGTTCAATTGGGGATGTCTTAAAAAGAAACGTCCCCAATTGGACATTATAAATATTTCTTTAATCTCTCTACGTTATTTTCTTGAAATTGAATAAAGTTTGTTAAAATATTTTTTATTTCATTAGTTGTTTCAGGATTATTATTCAATAATTTCACACCCTCAATAATTCCCATATTGGTACCTTTAATTAGCATTTCAGCAATTTTAGAATCGGAATCATCTGTTAATGTACTCATTTGAATATCAAACCATCCCATCATTTTTTGTGCAGGATTTAATTCCTTTGGAAATTCTTCATATTTACCAAGTTCAGCATTTACATCATTTAAAATTTCATTATATTGATTATATTCAGATTGTAAATCATCTTTTAATTGGTCATCAGTTACTTTCTCGGCAATAGAAGAAATAGAATCCATTCCCATCTTAATTCCTTTATTTATTTCATTTAAAATATATTCTGGTCGATTCATTTTTAACCTCCTTGATATGATAAATTTTATGATGAAAAACAATTAATTTTATAAAGGATAGAGAATTTTTATTTTTTAATGTTTTTCTTATATTATTATGTACAAATAAATGAAAAATATAAATATAAATTTTAAGTGAATAAAAAAATAAAAAAAGGGAAAAAATTTATATATAAAATAAAAGATTGGAGTGAAGAAAATGGAAGAAATGGTAAATACATTAAATGAATTTCTTGCGGATTTGAATGTATTTTATAGAAAATTACAAAATTATCATTGGAATGTGAAAGGAAAAAACTTTTTTGTTTTGCATGAAAAATTAGAAGAATATTATGACAAAATCAATGAAGAAATTGATGAAATTGCAGAACATATATTGACTTTGGATAAACAACCTCTAGGTACAATGAAAGATTATCTAGAGAAAACATGTATTGAAGAAGCAAAAAATGCAAAAATTGAAGGAGAAATTGTATTAGATAAAGTATTAAAAGATTTTGAAACCTTATTGCAAAAGGCAATGACAATAAAAAAATTAGCTGATGAAAATCATATTTATGCAACATCTAGTTTAATTGATGAATATATTTTAGAATACAGTAAAATTATATGGATGTTAAAGCAACATAAATAAACTAAAAAATGTATATAATTTTCCTAGAATTAAATACTTAAGGATACCAAAACTAAAGATATAATAGCAATAAAATGCAGAAAAGTCAATAGAAAGAGAAGATAAAAATATAAAATTCAAAGGATGAAAATAATAAAAAATGAAAAGCAGAAATCGCTTGTAAATAAAGAATAACAAGTGATTCCTGCTTTTTCTTTTTTCTTAGAGTATTTAACTGAAAGAAAACATCAAAAATGCAGAAATAGTGTAAAAATAGCTGGATACAACAAAAAACTGAAAAATAAAAATACTTAGACAAAAGAAAATAAATAGAAAGAGGTATAAAAGATGAAAGAAAAATATGTAAGGAAAATTACTCAAAAGGATCAATTACAAAATGGAACAAAAACACAGAAAGGAATTACTTTACTAGCATTAGTCATAACAATCATTGTTTTATTAATCTTAGCAGGAATCACAATTGGAGCAATCACAGGAGACAATGGAATTATAGGAAATGCAGGAAAAGCCAAAGAAGAAGCAGAGATAGCAAATGAAAAAGAGATACTAGAAAAAGCAACTGTGCAGGCAATGGGAAGCAATAAATATGGAAACATTGAAGAAGCAGAATTACAAGATGAGCTAGATAAAGAAACAGGAGAAGGAAAAACAGAAGCAACAGATATAGGGGAAGAATTTGAAGTAGTATTTAAAGAAAGTAATCGATATTATACAGTTAACAAAGACGGAAATGTAGGAGAAGCACAAGATATCATAGAAGATAAATATCCAGGAGATATCACAGTTGGAAGAGATGGAGAGACTTTGGATGGAAGTGAAGCACACCCATATGAAATCTGGTGCGTAGAAGACTTAGTTGCTTTTTCTAATATGGTAGATGGAAGCGGTATCGTATTAGAAAATGGAGAGCCAGTACAAGTAACAACAGCCAATGGTTTTGGTGGAAAATATATAGTTTTAAAGGCAAGCTTAAATTTTAAATCAAAATTATCCTATCAAAATAGTGAAAGAACAGACTTCGGAGATATTAATGGAAATACAGATGATGGAAATACTTTGATAAATGAAATGACAACAGGAACAGGTTTCAAACCAATAGGAATGGATGGAAGAAAATTTTCAGGAAATTTTAATGGAAAAGGTTATAAAATTTATAATTTATTCATCGATTATAGTCAAATAGAAACAAATCAAAATGTGGGATTATTTGGTACAATTACTAGTGCAAAAATCAGTAACTTGGAAATATCAGGACAAATAAAAGGAAATTGGGAAACTGCAGGAATTGCAGGATATATTACAAGTGGTGAATTTGATACATGTATAAATAAAGCAGATATCATAGGGCATAATCATGTAGGAGGAATTGCTGGGTATGGAAAAGGAACAGTGAAAGTAACTAATTGTGAAAATTATGGAAATATCAAATTTGAAAGAGGTAGTTATGCAGATTCTGGAGCTGGAGGGATAGTTGGAGCATTAGCAACAGAAATAGAAAATTGTTTTAATTATGGAAATGTTCAAGGAAATGGGAATTGTGCAGGAATTATTGGCGTAGGAGCAACTACTTCCATTATAAATTGCTATAATGAAGGAAAAATAGAAACAGAAAATAACAATAGTGCAGGAGGAATTTGTGCATATAATAGAGGTGGAAAAATGCAAATTGTAAACTGCTATAATAAGGGAGAGATTAAAGGATTTGAAGGAGCAATAGCAGGATTAGTAGGAACATCATCTGGAGGAAATATAGAGTGGGAAATGAGTCTAGATATTTGTAATTCATATAATGTAGGAAAAATAAGTGGAAATAGAATAGTGGCAGGATTATTAGGATCACAAGGTACTATTTGTGCTAAAAATTATGTGACAATAATGAATTCATGGAATATAGGAGAACTGGAAGGAAATAAATCAGGTGGTATATTAGGTATAATAGGTACAGATTACAGAACTGATACAAAAACAAATATTGAAAATACATTTTATTCAAATGAAGTAGGCATACCAGAGGGAAATACATATACAGGTACAATCATACAAAAAAGTAAAAGTGAATTTAATTCAGAATCTTTTGTAAATATATTAAATGGATATATTGATGAAAATGAAAGTTATCCAATAGTCTGGAAAAAATGGAAATTAGGCGAAGAAGGCTATCTTGTATTTGAATAGATGTACAGCATATAAAAATCTAAATGATTAAATTGCAATTTGAAAATTGTAAAAATTAGCAATATTGTATTGCAAAATCTCTAATTGTATTGTAAAATAATGGAAATGCAATTAGAGATATTTTTTTATTCATAAAATTTTATTTGTTTAATATGCAAATGTAATTTATATAAATTTTATTTATTTGAAAAATTAATTTCTAAAATAAAAGTTTTATTTAAATATTCATGTTTTGTAAAATAGTAAAAAAATTCCTCAAGATTATTTTGTCAAAGTTATTTTGTGATTTTGAATAGATTTTAATTTAAAGTTTTTACTTTTATATTTTTATATTCTATATCTGGAGAACCCCCTATATTTTAGTTGATATATCCGTTACCAAAAAAATAAATCATGTTAATAAAAAATAAGAATATCTCTAATGTATTTTGAAAAGAAAATCAAATTTGGTTGTTGAATAAGCAAAGAAAATTTGATAGAATGAAAGGAGAAAAATATGAGCAATTTAAAAAAATCAAAAGAAGTAGATATGTTACCGTTATCTAATGACTATGTATTTAAAAGGATCTTTGGAAAAGGTGGCAATGAAAAAATCTTAAAAAGCCTGTTAGAGGCAATATTAAAAATCAATATACAAAAGATAGAAATAAAAAATCCAGAGATACCAAAAGAAAGTATAGAGGAGAAGTTAAGTATCTTAGATATTAAAGCAGAAATTAACGAAAATACTATTGTTGACATTGAATTACAAGTAGGGAATACAACAGCAATAGAAAGAAGATTAGTAGTATATAATGCCAAACTAATAGCAGGAGAAATAAAAGTATCAGAAAAATATCAAACAGCAAAAGATACAATTGTAATATGCATTATAAATGATAATGTCGTAAAGAGAAATGCATATTTAAGTTTAGCAATGTTAAAGTATGAAAAAACAGAAGAAATTCGATATGTGAATATGGGATATGAAAAAGAAGAAGAATACTTAACAGATATGGTAAAATATTATATAATAGAATTACCAAAGTTTAAGACAAAAAAGCCAAAGGTAGCAGACTTGTTAGAGAAATGGTTATATGTAATTGGGGGCGATCAAAAAATGATGGAAGAATATAAAAAGGAAAATGAAGAAATCAAGGAAGCAGTAGAACAATTAAAAGAAATGAGTGCAGATGAATATGAAAGAGAGTTGTATGAGATAAGAGAAAGAAGCAGATTGACGTATAATACGGAAATGTATGAGGCAAGAAGAAAAGGATTGGAGGAAGGGGAAGCTAAGGGAGAAGCTAAAGGGAAAGCAGAAGGAAAGTTAGAAGAGAAAAAAGAAATTGCTAAAAAAATGAAAGAAAAAGGAACGAATATTAAATTTATTCAAGAAGTAACAGGATTAACCGAAGAAGAAATTAATGCATTATAGTATTATAAAATAATAAATACTAGGAATAAGAAAGAAACATTTTTACATGAAAAAATTCCTTAAGTCTGATACTTAAGGATACCAAAACTAAAGATATAATAGCAATAAAATGCAGGAATGTCAATAGAAAGAGAAGATAAAAATATAAAATTCAAATTATTAGTATAATAAAAAAACGAAAAGCAGAAATCACTTGTAAATAAAGAATAGCAAGTGATTTCTGTTTTTTCTTTTTTCCTTAAGTATCAGACTTAACGAAAAAAATTTATACATTAAAAAGTTACCAAATAAGCAAAAACAAAGGAAAAATAAAAGAAAAGAGGTAAAAATTATGCAACAAATAGAAAACAAAATAAAATCTCAGAATGGAATTACTTTATTAGTCTTAGTGATAACCATTATTGTATTACTAATTTTAGCAGGAATAACAATAAATGCCATAACAGGAGACAATGGAATTATAGGAAATGCAGGAAAAGCAAAAGAAGAAGCAGAAATTGCGAATGAAAAGGAAATACTAGAAAAAGCAACAGTGCAAGCAATGGGAAACAATAAATATGGAAACATCGAAGAAGCAGAATTACAAGATGAGCTAGATAAAGAAACAGGAGAAGGAAAGACAGAAACAACAGATATAGGGGAAGAATTTGAAGTAGTATTTAAAGAAAGTAATCGCTATTATGCAGTTGACAAAGATGGAAATGTAGGAAAAGCACAAGAAATTATAAACGATAAAAATCCAGGAGATATTACAGTTGGAACAGATGGAAAAACGTTAGCAGGAACAGAAGCAGAACCATATGAAATTTGGTGCATAGAGGACTTAGTAGCTTTTTCTAATATGGTAGATGGAAGGGGGATCAAATTAGAAAATGGACAGCCAACAGAAATAACAATGCCAAATGGCTTTAGTGGGAAATATGTAGTATTAAAGGCAAACTTAAATTTTAAATCAAAATTATCTTATCAAAATAGTGAAAGAACAGATTTTGGAGATATTAATGGAAATGCAAATGATGGAAATACTTTGATAAATGAAATGACAACAGGAACAGGTTTTAAACCAATTGGACTTAATAATATTTTTTATGGGAATTTTGATGGGAAAGATAGTGAGACAGGAGAAATTTATAAAATAAGTAATCTATATATTAATTATGAGAATGACACACAATTAAATAATTATGGATTTGGGAGAAGTATTGGACTATTCGGAAGAGGGTCAACACTATATACGATAATTAAAAATTTAGAAATTTCTGGAGAAATTAAGGGTGCTGGACATACTGGTGGAATAATAGGGCAGTATGCCAATTTAATAGAAAATTGTACTAATCATGCTAATGTAACAGGATATAATATGGTGGGAGGCATTATTGGATATAGTGCACAGATAACAAATTGTACAAATACAGGAGACATAGTAATAACAGGAACAAGATGGGGATATGGCGGAGCAGGAGGTATCATTGGAAATGGTAATAATGTAAAAAGTTGTACAAATGAAGGAGATGTATCTGGAAATACATCAATAGGAGGCATTGTAGGATATAATAATTCAAATAATTGCAATATTGATAATTGTGAAAATTATGGAAATATTACCTTAAATGGAATAGATAATATGAGTGCAGCTGGTGGTGTCTTAGGATTAAATGCGCTCAAGGCTGAAATTAAGAATACATATAATCAAGGAACTATACTAGGAAAAGGAACTTTAGTTGGTTCAGGAGGAATTATTGGTGCAAGTAAAGGGGCTTCTAATGATAGTGAATTAATATTAAGTATTTATAATTCTTTTAATACTGGAGAGGTAATACATGAAAATAGTATTGTAGGAGGAATTGTTGGAAATCAAGGAAAGATATGTGCAAAGAATTATATTTATATTGAAAATTGTTGGACTGTGGGAAAAAATACTGATTATGGAAGTATGATAGGAACAATTAATAATGATATTATCAATATAGAAATGAAAGTGGAAATTAATCATTCATATTATACTAGTGGAAAATCAATTGGAAATATGAGCAAAGTAGATGATGAAAATATTGTTGACAATGCAATACAAAAAACAGAAAATGATATTAAGACACAAGAATTTGTAGATTTATTAAATTCTTATAGAAAAGAAGGAGAACAAACATATCCAACAGATTGGAACAAATGGAAATTGGGAGAAGAAGGATATCCTGCATTTGAATAAATTATCCAACAAATTCTAAAATATTTCCAATCACATTCGTAATAAAATAATTTATTAATAATCTGTACTTGTGTACATAGTGCTTAGCAGTAAGACTTATATAAAAAGAAAAAATGTTCGCAAAAAGTATTGACAATTTTTAAAATTGTGGATACAATAAAGGCGAACATTTTTTTAGGTTATAGCAAATACAATTTCCTATAATCTAAAAAAATTGTACAGACAATTGTAAAACAATTTTTTGCACAACAAATCTTATATGCTTCTTGCTAGATCTTACATTAATATAGTAAATGTTAAAAATTATAGAAAAGGTCTAGTGAATATAGATTTGTTTTAATATATAAATATAATATTGTACAAAAAATGCTAATACTAGCAAAATAGCACAGACTATTTTGTAAAATAAATGAAAGTCGAGGAATGTGTTATGATATCATCTTTACATATTAAAAACATAGGAATTATAGAAGATCTAAATATTGATTTTAATAAAGGACTAAATGTATTAACAGGAGAAACTGGCGCAGGAAAAACATTAATTATAGATTCGCTTCAAATTATATCAGGAGGCAGATTTTCCAAAGATATGCTAAGAAAGGGAGAAACAAATGCCTTTGTTGAACTTTGCTTATATTGTCCAGAAAATGAACATGCAATAGAAGGAAACATCATCGTTTCAAGAGAAATTAATGCAAATGGTAAAAATATGTGCAAAATTAATGGAAGAATGGCAACAGTTAATGAATTGAGAGATTTTATGAAGCAATTTATAGAAATTCATGGACAAAATGACAACCAAAATTTATTAGACAATAAATTACATTTAAAATATTTAGATGGATTTATTGGAAAATCAATATTAGGAGAAGATAAAGCAAAATATAAAGAATTATATAGACGTTATTTAGAAATTAAAGAAGAATTAAAACAAAATTATGGAGATGATAAAGAAAGACAAAGAAAGTTAGACTTGTTAAGATATCAAACAGAAGAAATCGAACAGGCAAAATTAAAAGAAAATGAAGAAGAAACATTAGAAGAAAAAAGAAATATATTTTTAAACTCAGAAAAAATAGCAGATAATTTGAATGAAGCAGATAGTCTATTGTCTGAAAGCACAATAGATAGTTTAAGCATGGCAATTCGTGCATTAGAAAAAATTGAAAACATTGATAAAAAATATGAAACAGTAACAACTAGTTTAAAAAGTTCTTATTATGAATTACAAGAATTAGCCAGAGATATTAGTAGTTACAAAGAAGATGTTTACTTTAACGCTGATGAAAGAAATGCTATAGAAGAAAGACTAGATATCATTTATTCTTTAAAAAGAAAATATGGTAATAGCATACAAGAAATTTTAGCATATAATGAACAGGTAAAAGAAGAGATTTATCATATAGAAAATTTAGAAGAACATAATAATCAATTAAAAAAAGAGTTAGAAAAAATAGAAAAAAATATGAACATAATTGCTAAGAAAATGAATACGATAAGAACAGAATATGCAAAAAAATTAAGTGAAAATATTAATAAAGAATTAGTAGATTTAGAAATGAAGAATGCAAAAATAAATGTCAAGGTAGATTATATAGAAAATGAATTTTTCAAAACAGGAAAAGACATTGTTAAATTTTATATTACAACAAACTTAGGAGAAGATGAAAAAGAATTATCAAAAATTGCATCTGGTGGAGAGATGTCAAGAACGATGTTGGCTATTAAAAAGGTATTAGCAGACACAGATAGCATACCTGTATTGGTATTTGATGAAATCGATACAGGAATTAGTGGAAAGGCAGCAAATGCAGTAGCTGTAAAATTAAAAGCAATTGCTAAAAAACACCAAGTAATGTGCATATCACATTTGCCAAACATTGCAGCTATGGCAGATTACAACTATTTTATTAGTAAAAATGTGAAAGAAGAAAGAACTAAAACACAAATTAGATTATTAAAAGAAAATGAAGTGATAGAAGAAATTGCTAGAATTTCATCAGGAGAAATTAATGAAGTAACTCTACAATATGCATATGAACTAAGAAATAAAAAAGCAAGTTAAATATAAAAAAGAGCCCAAGTTATTAAAAAACTTAATAATTTGGGTTTATTCTTGTATAGGAAAAATCGAGTTTTTCCTATACAAGAACGTCGCTTCGCTCTAGTGATTGCACACACAATTTTACTAGCATAAAATAAAGTTTGCTATAATTCTGCAAGAAAATAATTTATAAAACACATAAATTACATGAGATAAATAAAATTGTATAGAATTCATGAAATTGTAAAAACTGTATATATATGTAATTAGAATATTGCTTAGAGCAAGAACCTAAAGAAAGGAGTTTTGTATGAAAAAAAGTGCATTAATTAAAAATGTAGAGGCAATAGAAATATTGGACTCAAGGGGAAATCCTACTTTACAAGTAGAGGTAGTAACAGAAGAGGGAATATGTGGTGTGGCAGCAGTGCCATCAGGTGCTTCAACAGGAAGTTTTGAAGCTGTAGAATTACGTGATGGAGAGAAAAATAGATATAATGGAAAAGGGGTCTTAAAAGCAGTCGAAAATGTTAATAAAAAAATCAGTAAAAAAATCATTGGCATGAATGTATTTGAACAAAGAAAAATAGATGAAGAAATGATACGACTAGATGACACATTAAACAAATCGAATTTAGGAGCAAATGCAATTTTAGGTGTTTCGCTGGCGGTAGCAAAAGCAGCAAGTAACACATTAGGAATTGAACTATATAGATATATAGGTGGAATTAACGCAAAAAAACTGCCTGTTCCTATGATGAACATATTAAATGGAGGAAAACATTCAGAAAATAATATTAGTATTCAAGAATTTATGATAATGCCAATAGGAGATATTACATTTGCAGAAAGATTACGTAGAGGTGCAGAAATTTATCATACCTTAAAAAATGTGTTAAAAGAAAAAGGATTTGCAGTTGGTGTAGGAGATGAAGGCGGTTTTGCACCAAATCTAGAAAATGAAGAAATGGCACTAGATGTCATCATAGAAGCAATCAAAAAAGCAGGATATGAACCAGGAAAAGACATTGTATTAGCCTTAGATGTTGCAAGTACAGAAATGAAAGAAGAAGCTAAAAAAATTGGAAAAGATGGATACTATTTCTGGAAAACGGATATGTATAAAACAAATGAAAAAATGATAGAGTATTTAATAAATTTATGTGAAAAATATCCAATTGTATCGATAGAAGATGGATTAGCAGAAGAAGACTGGGATAATTGGCAAATACTAACAGAAAAATTAGGAAAGAAAATTCAATTGGTAGGAGATGACCTATTTGTAACTAATATGTCTAGATTAAGAAGAGGAATAGACAAAAAAGTAGCAAATGCAATTTTAATCAAACCAAATCAAATAGGAACATTAACAGAAACTTTAGATACCATTCAAATGGCAAAAGAAAATGGATATAAAACGATTATTTCTCACAGATCTGGAGAAACAGAAGATACCACAATTGCAGATATGGCAGTAGGTGTCAATGGTATGCAAATCAAAACAGGTGCACCTTGTAGAACAGATAGAGTAGCAAAATATAATCGACTATTAAAAATTGAAAGTGAATAGGACAATTCGGGACAGGTTGGGTTTTGTAGCATTTTTGTCGAATATTGTCGTTTAAAGATAAAATAATTTTAAACGACAATATTCGACAAAAATGCTACAAAACCCAACCTGTCCCAAATTGTCCTTATTTCATATTTTTGTTAAGAAAGGTAAATCTTGAGAATGAATAAACAAGAATTCCAATACCTACTACAAATAAAGCTATCACAATTGGTCTACCAGCTGCTGGTAATACAACAGGTGGTTCTGTAAGTTTTAATTTAGGTGTAACATCAGAGGTATCTTCAACAGTTTCTCCATTAAGATTTGTATACGTAATATCTACTCTTTCGTTTGTATCTAAGATAGGACCAACAATACTTTCATCAAAATTTTCTTTCAAACTTAAAGTATATTGTACAGTTGCTGTTTCTCCTGGTTGTAGTTCAGAAATTGTCCATGTAATAGAATTATTTTCTGTGTTGACTTCAGCAGATACTGTTCCAATATTTGGTTCAGACACATAAGCAAATTCAAAATTGTCAATGATTTCTTGTGGGAAATAATCTGTAACAGTAATATCTGTTAAGACTTGTTCAATTGGTAATAGGTCATTATAAATATCATTGGTAATGGTTTGTTCAATTTCACTATCTTGTACATAATAGAATTTTCCAACTGTTGGATTTTCTTCAGTACCAAAGATTTCTTCAATGATATCCCCATAAGTTTTGTCATCTTGTCTAGTTGCAGGAACACTGTCTGTTTCTGTAATTCCTGTAAGCATTGTGATAACATCATATCCAGCAGTATCTAGAGCTTGTAATTGTGCTTTTGTCTTATTAATTACATCATCAGAATAATATATACCATCATAATTTAAGGCAACATTTGGTATACCATCTGTTAAAACAATGATATATTTGTTGTTATCTTCTTCTGTAAAGTATTGGCTAGCTAAATTTAGTCCTGCTTCTAAGTCTGTTCTAGGTCCAGTGTATTGAATATTAGAAATTGCAGATACTAAAGCCTGAGGGTCAGAAGATAAATCAGAAACTAAACTAGCATCATTAATGGTTCCTTCTAAAGAAACATCTTCATTTGTTGAGAAACTAACAACACCAACTTGTAAATTATCATTTCCCTCTAAGATGGTATTGACCAATGTATTAGCTGATTCAATAACCAATTCTTCTCGAGTAGTTGTTCCATCATCAACTGTTTCTTCCATACTCAAAGAGTTGTCAATAACTAACATAATTTCTCCAGTTGGTTGAATTGAGGTTTCTTCATTGGTTACTTGTAATTGAAGTGTAACTTCTTTATTATTTAAATTTTTTTCAATCAATTTTTTCTCAAAACTAGAATTTTCTCCAATTTCGATTGTACATACAGGTTCTTCAACAACCGTCATAGTAACAGTTTCATAAGAAGCAAAAGATAAGTTTGCTACTAAAATTAAAATTAAAAATAATGTTATAAAAACACGTTTTTTCATAAGTAATTCCTCCCATAATTTTATTCACTATTATTTTAACACAAGAAATAAAAATTACAACAAATTTGTAGAAAAAAATACAAAAACGTGATACAATTGAAACAATTCATAAATTTATAATGTATTGAATGTTATAGTAAACAAAATTAAATTTAAGACACTTCTGATTAAGGCGAGAAAGGAATGAATTTTAATATGTTAGAAAATATAAACGCTCCAAAAGATTTGAAGAAATTAAGTATTTTGGAAAAGCAAAAATTAGCAGAGGAAATCCGAAAATATATATTAGAAATTGTATCAGAAAATGGAGGACATCTAGCTTCAAATTTAGGAGTAGTAGAATTAACATTAGCACTACATACCGTATTTGATTTTGAAAAAGATAAAATTGTATGGGATGTAGGGCATCAAACTTACGTACATAAAATTTTAACAGGAAGAAGAGAAGCTTTAAAAACATTAAGAAAATTGAATGGAATAGCAGGTTTCCCAAAAACAAATGAATCAAAATATGATTTTTTTAACACAGGACATAGTAGCACATCTATATCAGCAGCTTTGGGAATGGCAAGAGCAAGAGACTTAAAAAAAGAGAATTATTCTGTTTTAGCGGTTATAGGAGATGGTGCTATGACAGGAGGAATGGCATTAGAAGCTTTAAACGATGTGGGATATAGTAAAACCAAAATGACAATTATTCTTAATGACAATGAAATGAGTATATCGCCTAATATCGGTGGACTCAATATGTTACTTAGTAAGTTGAGAACAAAAAGAATGTATACCAGAACCAATGTCATTATGAAAAAAAGAATTAATGAAATACCTGTGATTGGTAAACCTATTGTTAAAATCGTACAAACCATTAAACGAAGCATTAAACAATTAATTATTCCAAAAATGTTTTTTGAAGATATTGGCTTTACATATTTAGGACCAGTAGATGGGCATAATATAGAAGAATTGCAAAGTATATTGACATTAAGTAAACAAATTGACAATCCTGTATTAATCCATGTATTAACCAAAAAGGGGAAAGGTTATGAAATCGCAGAAAAGAATCCAGACAAATTTCATGCAACAGGTCCATTTGACATACAAACAGGAAATGCCAAGAAAGCAAAAGGAAAAGACTATTCTAAAGTATTTGGAGACAAATTAATCGAACTTGCAGAAAAAAATGATAAGATTGTTGCAATTACTGCTTCGATGAAAGATGGAACAGGACTTACAGAATTTAGTAAAAAGTTTCCTGAGAGATTTTTTGACATTGGAATTGCAGAACAACATGCTTTAGGATTAGCAGCAGGTATGGCGATAGATGGAATGATACCTGTTGTACCTATCTATTCTTCTTTTTATCAAAGAGCATATGACCAAGTGATACACGACATTGCTCTTCAAAATTTACCAGTAGTCATGTGTGTAGACAGAGCAGGTATTGTTGGAGCAGATGGAGAAACCCATCAAGGAACTTTAGATATGGCATTTTTTAGATTGGTACCTAATTTAACTATTTTAGCACCAAAAGACTTTCGAGAATTAGAAGATATGTTAGCATTTGCAGTGGATTTGAAAAAGCCTGTGGTTATCCGTTATCCAAGAGGCGGAGAAGATAAGGAACCATTTGAAAAACATGAAACAATAGAAAAAGGAAAAGCAGAAATACTAAAAGAAGGAAATGACCTATCTATTGTAACAATTGGAAAAATGGTTGCAAAAGGCATGAAAATTGCTAAAAAACTACAAGATAAGGGAATAAACGCAGAAGTGATTAATGCCAGATTTTTGAAACCATTAGATGAGCAAACGATAAAAAAATCGATAGAAAAAACCAAAAAAGTGATTACGATAGAAGATGGAACAATTATTAATGGACTAGGAACAGCCATCAAAGAATTAATAATGGATAATCATATGGAAGATATAGAAATAAAAGCCTATGCCTATCCAGATATGTTCATTCAACATGGAAGTGTGGAAGAATTAGAAAAGATATATCATTTAAATGTAGAGGATATGGTGGAAGATGTACAACAATATTTTCAGATAAACAAAAATGAAGAGACGGAATTTAAAGGAACAAAAGATAAGGAAATAGGAGAGATAAAGAAAAAACAAAAAATAAAAATAGGAGAGATGTAACATACATGAATAAACAAGAATTATTAAAAGACTATAAAAAGCAAGAAGATAAATTATGCTTATCACAAGTATTAGACAAAATGGAAATATCATTAAAAAGAGAAAAAATCGAATTTACAGACTTTTTAGATATGTATCAAGTATCTTTGGTAGAAAATTTTTTAAAGAAAAACCAATTTCAAAACTTTAAATTATATGGTGGATATGAAGAGGCAGAAAGAAAAGTATTAATTACATTTCCAGAAAAATTTGATGATACCATGTTAGAAAAAAATTATGACAAAATCTTAAAAGTAGTACGTATTCAATTACCAGAAGAAGAAAAAGGAAAATATTCACATAGAAACTATTTAGGTGGAATTGTGAAACTAGGATTAAAGAGAGAGAAGGTAGGTGATATTCTTGTAGGAGAAGAAGGAGCAGACATTATCACTGTCAGTGATTTTGCAGAAGTATTAAAAACACAATTACCATCTCTTACAAGATTTGAAAATGCGAAAATAGAAATAGAAGCCATACAAAATGTAAGAAAACTAGAGATAAAAGTAGAAGAAGTTAGTATCATTGTTCCTTCATTACGACTAGATAATATTGTATCAGATTTAGCCAGAACCTCTAGAAGTAAAGCATCAGAAATCATTGCACAAGAAAGAGTATTTGTAAATGGGCAAAATGAAACAAAAAATGCAAAAACAGTAAAATGTGGAGATATCATAACCATTAGAGGAAAAGGTCGATTTGTCATTAAAGAATTCACAGGGACCACAAGAAGTGGAAGGACAGTTGTTTTAGTAGAAAAATATGTGTAAAAATTGGGACGGAGAGATGATTTGGGGACGGAGAAAAAATCATCTCTCCGTCCTCATTGACATAAGAATGGCATCATATTTGTTATCATAATATTGTTTTCTTCTGCCACATTCTTTAAAACCAAATTTCTGATATAAAGAAATTGCAGAAAAATTTTCTTCATTAACTTCAAGATTAATGGCTTTCAAGCTTTTTTGTTTACAAAGACTAAGAATATGGTTTAGTAATAAAGTAGCAATTCCTTGTCTTCTATAATCTTCTTTTACGGCAATATTCATAATATCAGCTTCATCTACTATAATCTTAATTCCAGCAAAACCAACTATCTTATTTTCCAATTTTGCACAAATAAAATGCGATGTTTCACTTGTTAATTCCTCTTTTAAAATATGAATATTCCAAAAATCATCGAATTTAGAAATGTCTAGATTTTCTAAATCAGAAAGTTCCATATCTTCAATTATTAGATTTTTTCCTTCTAATTGCCTTTGTGCTTGAGGCTTTTTTAAATAAAGAGGAAGTAAAGCTTTATCTTTGCCAGATTTTATATATTTTTCTAATCCAGCAAGTCCTAAAGAATAGACATCAATAGTATTTATATCACTTTCAGGAATATGATGATTTAGACAAATAGAGGAATCCTCATTTGCTAAACAGAATTGAGAAGAAAAAGACTTTATTAAATCTTTATAACTTAAACAAGCATCTCCTATAAAAGTAATGATTGAATCACCATATTTATAAATCAGAAAATTTAAACAATTTTCAACACTGTCAGCTTTAGGACTTTCTAGCAAAGAATAATGACCATTTTCTAATTGGTATACAGCATAATAGCAATTATCATTTTTACAATCAATCAAGCTACAAATGATACCATCTTTTGGGATTGCATATGCCAACCCTTCAAGAGAAGAAATACCAACGGCAGGAATTTGTAAGCTATCTGAAAATGCTTTAACAGTTGCGACACCGATACGAATACCAGTAAAAGAACCTGGGCCAATATCACAAACGAATAAATCCACTTGAGATAAAGTTAAATTGGTTTCTTCTAAGATTCTCTTTATAACTGGCATTAAGGTTTCAGAATGTGTTAATCCATTATTCAATTCTATTTTTTTTACTAAATTTTTATCTTCTAATATAGCAACACTACATATTTTACTAGAAGTTTCAATACTTAATACTTTCAATCTAGTTCTCCTTTTTTGATATATTTATTTTTAAAATAGTCAACAAAATATATACTTATATCAATTTATTTAATAATTCATCATATTTTTCACCATAAGAAGTGATATTTAAAATTCTAGTATTTTCATCAACATCATTTCTCTCAAATTGGATATGTATATAATTTTTAGGAATGGCATCTTGAATAATTTCTCCCCATTCAATAATGCAAATTCCATTTTCAAAATATTCTTCTCCACCAATTGCATAAAACTCAGAAGAATCTTCTAAACGATACACATCAAAATGGAAAATTTTTGTATCATCTTTTATATATTCATTTACAATTGTAAAAGTAGGACTAGAAATTTCATTTTCTAATCCAAAAAAAGTTAAAATACCTTCAGTTAATTTTGTCTTACCAGATCCTAATTCTCCTGATAAAACAATCGTATCGCCCTTTTTTAAAAGACTAGCTAACTTTTTTCCAAAATCTAAAGTTTCTTTTTCATTATGGGATATACATGTTAAACGATTCATAATTTACCTCTTAATTCGTAATTTCAATCAATAGTATACTATAGATTAGCAAAAATGTCCAATTTTTTGGGTTCAGTACAGATTTAAATTTATCTAATTTTGATACAAGTAAACTAAATAATATGGAGGGAATGTTTAGTCAATGTTTAAAATTGGTTAATTTAGACTTGAGCAATTTTAGTGTGGAAAGTATAGAAAATGCAGAGGATATTTTTTATAGAGTACCAACATCAGTAGCAATAAAAACCAATACGGCTATGAAAGAATGGTTAAATACAAACTATCCTAGTTATACCAATATCAATCCATAGATTATTACATTTCTGTGACATTTGCAAAAAATGTTGAAAAATATCCATGCTTCATATATAATAAAATTGTATGAAAATTTGAATTTGACAAAGGAGGAAGCATATGGATACATTTGCGAATTACATTTTAGACGAACAAAACTTGGCGGCAAAAATGGAAATAACCTATTATTTAGCCAAAAAGACAAAAATATTTTTTGACAAATCTGTTATATTCAAAACAGAAATTGCAAGAATGTTTGTAAACTATATGAAAGTAGATGTTGATATCAATTTAATCCTAACAGCTTGTCTATTATGTAATTGTAAAAAAGTAGATAATGCACAAGATATAGAAAAAGTTCATTCATATGCAAAAGAAGGAGCAGACTTTTTATTAACATTAGGATTTGACAAAAGATTTTGTAAAATGTGTGAAGAAATTAATCGATATAGTAACAGTAATCCAAGAGAAAGAGAAAGTGACGTGCTAGAATTGGTAGACCAATTTGGAGGAATGTTATTAGATAGACCAGAAAGAATCGGATTTCAACCAGATGAAGCAATGGTATTATTAGAACATAGAAATTTGAAAGGTCAATATAATCGATTTTTACATACATTTGGAGAATTCGTCAAAATGATGGAACAAATAGAATTAACCGACTTAACATCAATGAAATCTTTAAGAAGACTAGTAAAAATACATAATGAAACAGAAGATATAAAAGATTTTATCAAAAAAGTATGCTATGAATATGAACCAAAAATAGATAAAGCATTGGCAGAGTATAGAAAAGAAGTAAAAGAAGAAATGTTTAAAGACGCTAATAGACCATTGTTTAGTGAAGAAACAACGAAAAAAATATTAGCACATATAGCAGAAGAAAATACGCAAGGTGAAAAAATAGAAAATGAAAATTAAATAAAATTGCCAAAAGTTGCCAAAGGGTGCCTGTTCCCTTTGGCACCCTTTGGCAACTTTTGATGATATGAAACAAGAAAAGAGGTATTAAAATGTACGAAATATTTGCAGATTTACATGTACACATAGGAAGAAGTGAAAATGGAAAACCAATTAAAATTACAGCAGCAAGGTCTTTGAATTTTGCAAACATTGCCAAAGAATGTGCAGACAGAAAAGGAATTCAGGTAGTAGGAATTATTGATTGTGCCTCTCCATATGTTATAGAAGATATTGAGAATTTTTTGAAAACAGGAGATGCTTATGAACTAGAAGATGGCGGTATTATTTATAAAGATAAAGTTTGCATATTGCTAGGAAGTGAAGTAGAAACTTCAGAAGAAGGCAGAAATGGGAAGAAAGGGGCAGCACATAATATTTGTTTCTTTCCACATTTAACAGATATTAAAGGATTTTCAAATAAATTAAGTCATCATTTAAAAAATATTACATTAAGTACACAAAGATCTGATTTATCAGGATATGATTTAATTGATATGGTAGAAAAATATAATGGAATATTAATTCCGGCCCATATTTTTACACCACATAAAAGCTATTATGGAAATTGTACAGATAGATTGCAATATATATTTAAAGAAAAATATGACAAAATCTTTGCGGTGGAATTAGGCTTGAGTTCAGATACCTATTTGGCAGACATGATTTCAGAATTAGAAAACAAGACATTTGTTACCAATTCAGATGCACATTCATTACCAAAAATTGCAAGAGAATATAACAAAATGCAAGTAGAGGATATATCGTTTAAAGAAATTGTAAAAGCATTAAAAAATGAAGATGGAAGAAAAGTGGTTGCTAATTATGGATTAGATCCTAAACTTGGAAAATATCATAGAACTTATTGTGATGATTGTGAAAAAGCAATTGAAACGAAAGAACCAGTTGAAGCCTGTCCATATTGTGGTGGAAAAAGTGTGACATTTGGAGTGTTTGATAGAATTGAGTTGATACGAGATAAACAAGAATCTCAAAGTCCAGAAAATAGACCACCATATATATATCAAATTCCACTAGGATTTATACCAGGGGTTGGAGGAAAAACAATTACCAAACTATTAGACACTTTTGATACAGAAATGAATATTCTTCACAAATTATCAAAAGATGATATAGAAGCGGTTGTAGGAGTAAAAATTGCAGATACCATTGAAAAAGCAAGAATGGGAGAATGTAAAGTACAATCTGGTGGTGGCGGAAACTACGGAAAAGTAGTTTAAATATTTTTATATATTATAAAAATACAAATTGATTTGTTACAACTCATTAATATTTATATTAGAAGCTAAGAGTTATATTATAATATTTTATGGGATTAAATGTGCAAATGGAAGAATATTACAAATTCTTATATTATCAAGTAGGAAATTTGCGGTGCGCCAGCAATTTCATGCTTGATAATATTAGAATTTGTATATTCTGTAATGTTAGCCATTTAATCCCATAAAATATTATAATATAACTCTTAGCCAAATATAGAATGCTTTAAAACAAAAAATTATAGTTCTATAAATCTTCTTATCGAATACACATTATGTATAAACGATAAGGAGTTTTTTATGAAAGAAAAGAAACAATTTAAAATATTAAAAATTATCAAAGAACATGTTATTCATAACAAAAAAGAATATCTGATTATCTTTTTCATATTTATAATTGGCATATTTAGTGGGGTATTTTTTATTAATCACTTACAAGATACTCCAAAAACAGAGATAACAAACTATTTAAACGAATTTATAGAAAAATTTAAAAGTCTAGAAAGCATCAATCATATGGCACTATTACAAAATGCAATAATACAAAACGCAATATTAGCAATTATCATTTGGTTTTTTGGAACAACTGTAATAGGGATTCCAGTTGTATTTGCAATCATACTATATAGAGGATTTTGTCTAGGATACACGATTTCTTTATGTATTACGATTATGGGCTTGGGAAAAGGTATAAGTTTTGTTTTGGTAACACTAGTTTTGCAAAATCTTTTATTTATTCCTGCAATTTTAGCAATTGCTGTTAGTGGTGTTAAATTATATAAATCTATTGTAAAAGACAAAACAAAGGAAAATGTAAAATTAGAAATTTTAAGACATACTGTGTTTTCAGTGATTATGTTGATTATTTTATGTATCGCAGCGGTGGTAGAAATCTTTCTATCAACAAATCTGCTAAAAATGGTAATCAAATATTTTTAAAAAATATCAAAAATGTATTTACTTTTTTAAAATAGTTTGATATAACATATATAGTTTATGTAAATACAATTTAAAAAATATAGAGGTAGGGGAAAAACATGGAGAGACAATTAAAATTCTTTTTTAACTTTTTAGAAAATGATAAGAAATTATCAGAAAATACATTACAATCATATAAAAGGGATTTAAAACAATTCAGAAAATACTTAGAGGAAAATGGAATTCATTATAATAGAGTGAAAGAAGAAGATGTTCAAAATTATATTCAAGAAATGCAAGAAAATGGAAAAAAAGCTTCAAGTATTTCTAGATGTATTGCATCAATAAGATCCTTCTATCAATTCATATTAAAAAATAAAAAGATAAAAGTAGATCCAACAGCAAATATACAATCTCCAAAAATAGAAAAGAGGACACCAAATGTATTAACTGCAAAAGAAGTAGAATTATTGTTAAAACAACCAGATAATGTTGACTTAAAAGGTGTTAGAGATAAAGCAATGTTAGAATTTGCTTATGCAACGGGGATGAGAGTGACAGAAATTATATCTTTAGATATTGATGATGTAAATTTAGAAGAAGCTTATGTTATTTGCAAGAGTGGAAATAAGCAAAGAATTATTCCATTAGGTTCAATGTCATTAAAAGCTTTAAAAGAATATATAAATGAAGCAAGAGATATCTTAATAAAGAATGAAAATGAAAAGGCATTATTTGTTAATATAAATGGAGGAAGACTTACAAGACAAGGATTCTGGAAAATTATAAAATTCTATAAAGAGCAAGCACATATCACAAAAGATATTACACCACATGTATTAAGACATTCTTTTGCAACACATTTATTACAAAATGGTGCAGATTTGAGAGCAATTCAAACAATGCTTGGACATTCAGACATATCATCAACACAAGTATATATGCAATTCCAAGATGAAGGCTTAAGAGATATTTATAAAAAAGCACATCCAAGAGCATAGTGTCTAATTGGGGACATGAAAAATGTATGCTATACTGCATACATTTTTTATATGTCTTCAACTGTTTTAGATATTAATTTTGATAGTATTTATAAAATAAATAATAGTTGGAGAATTGTAAAAGATTTTGAATTATCTGCTACTGCTAAAGTTTTAGATGTAATCGAAACGGAATTATTGGCAGATTTTAGAAAGAAATTGGAAAGGGGCCCTATTTACAGGACCCCCTTTCTGTTTTAGATTGCACTAGCTATAGCAAACCCTAATAATATAAATATCATAGGGCCTACCCAGATTGAAATTATTCCAAGAATGAAATAATTCTCAGCCCGGGCCACTTCATCATTTGCTTGCAATTTGTTTGCTTTGCTGAACATTGAAAATTCCCAGCCAATTTCTAACACGAAACAAATTGCTACATACAAAAAAACGTTCATACTGTTCCTCCTTTGGGACAATTGTCCCTTTCTTGATGTCAACGGGTTTCTAAGTAACAGAGTTATGCAATGTTACGTTACTTTTATTATACACCATATTTACAAAATATTCAAATTTTCCCTGGTGTCCAATGGTTAATTTTGACATGTCATCTTTGTCCATGATAGAATAATATAAAATCACATGAAAAATATAAGCAAGATTATGTTAGATGGGAAAATGAAAACAAAGGAGGTAATTAACAATGACGACACATTTTATCTTTATGAGTAGTTCGTATTCATTAGGAACAAGAATAGCACTAGATTTTATTGTAGAAGATGAAAGTATTCAAATCAAATTAAAAAAAGATTTGGATAAAATTATTCAAAAATGTGGAAAAGATGTTTCTATATCAACGCATATGATTCAAGCAGAAGATAAGACATGGAAAGCTGTTTGTGAAGCAGACCATTTCTTTAAAAATGTTAAAGTGGTTGAGTCTTTAGATAAATTTATAAAATTGATACAAAAAGATAGAAAATTAGAAGGCATTGATGTTGCAAAATATATATTGTCTAAAATTACTTGTACGCAATTAAAGCTACAGAAGTTAGTATATTTATGTTTTGCAGACTATTTGTGTGAAACAGGGAAAGAATTGTTTACAGACAAAATTTATGCTTTTAAATATGGACCAGTTGTTGACACTGTATATAAACGATATAAAGAATATGGATATAAACCGATTGAAGAAGAAACGACAGATATTGATAGCAAAAATATTCATGAAATGCCAGCTAGAAGTAGAATTATGTTTGCAGAGGATGGAACAGAAAAAATACTAAGTATAGAGAAAACTTTGAAAAAATATGCTAATTTGTCAGCTTCAGAATTAGTTGAGTTAACTCATAAAGAAAATGCACCATGGTCAAAAACTCCTAAAGGAATAGGAAATTTGTATGCAACAATAAAATTAGATGTTATAAAGAAATATCATAAGTATGAAGAAATATAGTATGCAAAAGCAAATATGAATTATCATATTTGCTTTTGTGTTAGGAAAACTTGTATTTCATCTAGGAGATATGGTAAAATACTGTTTATAAAAATGATAGAAAGCAAAAGGAATGAGAGTAAAAATGAAAGAATTTATAAGAAGCATTATTGTAATACTAGCATTGTGCATGATTATTTTAACATTAACCATTGCCTATTTTTTTAATACAGATATCGAAACAAAAGAACCAGAACGTGTTATAGAAGAATGTGAAATACAAACATATACATACATGGAAAGAAAAGTGTTTGCCATTACACCAAAAAACACAGAAGAAGATGGAATTTCTAAATATATTGTATATTTCCATGGGGGCTCATATATGGCAGAAGCAACTCAAAATCATTGGGATTTTTTAGAAAACATTGTAAAAGATACAGGATATACAGTTATTATGCCAGATTATCCACTAACACCAAAATATAATTATAAAGATGTATATAATATGATAGACGCATTATATAAAGAAATCATAGAAAAAGTAGGAAAAGATAATCTAATCATCATGGGAGATTCAGCTGGAGGAGGATTAGCACTAGGACTTTATGAAAAAATGGCAGAAAAAAATGAAGAACTTCCTAGAAAAACAATTTTAATTTCTCCATGGTTAGATGTCAGATTAGAAAACGAAGATATAAAGGATTTTGAAAAGAAAGATACAATTTTAAATAAAGAAGCATTAAAGATAGCTGGAATCGCTTACGCAGGAGAGGATGGAATAAATAGTTATTTAGTGAATCCAATAGAGGGGAATTTGTCAACATTAAAAAATGTGAAAATTTTTATAGGAACAGAAGACATATTAAATCCAGATTGTAAACGATTAAAAGAAAAAGCAGAAAGTGTAAATGGAGATGTAGAAATAAAAGAATATGAAAGTGCAAAACATATTTGGATAATTGATAATAATTCTGAAGAACAAGTGACAAAGCAAGCATATAATGATGTTATAGAAGAATTAAAAAATAGCTAAAAAATGGAGAAAAACGAATTAAGAATTTAAATGATTTTTTTAGATGGAATTCAAAATATCCTTAAAGAAAGGAATTTAGTGAGATATGAGTGATAAAAAGGAAAAATTATACTGGAGAAGATTAGACAATTCAGCAAAGATATTTCCTATATCTGCTGGAAAAAAATATAGTACAGTCTTTAGGTTATCAGCTGTTTTAAAAGAAAACATACAAGCAAATATATTAGAAATTGCAGTCAAAAAGGCGTTAAAACAATATGAATTTTTTAAGGTTCGATTAAAAAATGGTTTCTTTTGGAATTATTTAGAATATAATCCTAAAAACATAATTATAGAAGAAGAGAGGGAATATCCTTGTAAATATATAGAACCTAAAGAAAATAATAACTATCTATTTAAAGTCACTTATTTTGAAAGAAAAATCAATATAGATATCTTTCATTCATTAACAGACGGAAATAGTGGTGTCATGTTTTTTAGAGAAATTGTGTATAATTATATTGAATTAATGCATAAAGAAGAATTTCAAGAAGAGTTAAGAATAAAAAGAAAGTTTGATTTATCAACAGAAGATAGTTATATAAAAAATTATAATAAGAAAGCAAAAGGAAATAATTCATCTAAAAAGGCATATAAATTAGCAGGAAGAAAGATAAAATTAGGAGCCATTTCGGCAATACATGAAATAATAGATTTAAACCAATTAAAACAAGAAGCAAAAAACAATGAATCAACAATTACACAATATTTAACAGCTGTTTTAATTTATGCCATCTATCAAGCAAATTATTTAAAAAATAAAGGAAAAAAACCAATAAAAGTATGTATACCTGTAAATTTAAAAAAATACTTTCCTTCTAATACAATTTCCAATTTTTTTTCATATATAACTGTAGAAGCTGAAATGAAGAAAGATAAATTGGATACATTTGACAAAATATTAGATTTTGTAAAAAAAGATTTTGCTAAAAAACTTACACCAGAAGAAATACAAAAAACAATGTCTGGAAATGTAAAATTAGGAACAAATCCATTTATTAAAATAATTCCATTGGTTTTAAAAAAACCAATTGTTAGATTAAGTTATTTAGAAATTAGAAAATATACGACAACGACATTTTCAAACATCGGAAGAATTGGTATTATTGGTAAATATCAAAAATATATCGAAGAGTTTTTTATGTTGATTGCACCTGAACCAGTAGAAAAGATTAAATGTTCAGCTTGTTCTTTTGAAAATCATATCGTATTTACATTTACATCCATTTTAAATAATTGCGAAATTGAAAAAGAATTTTGTAAATTTTTGAGAGAAAAAGATATTCAAGTAACCATTGAAAGTAATGAGATTTTAGATATTCATAAATAAAAAGCATAAAAATAAAGAAACTAAATGTAACGCAATTTAATAGTCTTACAATCAAAAACGAAAAAACAAAAAATAGAAAAATAAAAAAATGAAAAAAAATCAAATAATAAAACAAAAATAAAACAAAAATAAAAAGATAGTTTAACAAACAGAAAGGAAAAACAGATGTTATATCCTAAAAAATTAAGTAGTAAAAAAAGTGATTTATTAATAAAAATATTATTAGGTGTTTCAGTAGGGATGGCAATCATATTAACAATTATTAATAAATTAACTACACCTAAAATTCATTGGGCAGCACTTGTAAATGCAGGAATCATATATATATGGATAACAGTAAGATATGCTATTAATAAGAGAACAAATATTGCAGGACATGTCATGATACAAGCCATTGCTATTGCATTATTAACAACATATATTGACTATAATTTAGGATTTAAAGGATGGGCTTTAGAAATTTCTATTCCAATTATTATTATGATAGCCAATATAACCATGTTAGTATTAACAATCGTAAGTCATAGAAAGTATATAAGGTATGCGATATATCAATTAGTAATATGTATATGCAGTTTAATACCAATCTATTTTATACAAAAAGCACTAATAGACAATTATGTTTTAAGCTATGTGGCTATAGAAATTTCAATTATAAATTTTATACTAACCATACTTCTTTCAGCAAGAGACGTCAAAGAAGCAATAATACGAAAATTTCATATGTAAATGAGACAATTGGGGACAGGTATAAAAATGTATCATAAACGACATTTTTATACAAAAAAATACAAATTTATAATTTAAATAATTTTAAAAAGTGCTAGATTATAGCTAAAATGAAAAAAAAGTCGTAGAGTTCTAAACTCTAGGACTTTTTTATATATGTATTATACCAATAAACAATGGAGATATCAACAAAAAAATAAAAAAGACTGAAAAAAATGAAAAAATAGTAAAAAAATGAAAAAGTTAAAAAAACGCGACAATATAAGTGCTTTTTAAAAATATATTTTTCCTGAAGTTTAGAACTCTAAGAAAATTATAAATAGCTAAAAATAAGAAAACAAAAGAAAGAGGGAAAAATATGATGAAAAAAGGATTAAAAAAACAAAAAGATATGCAAAAAGGGATTACTTTATTAGCCCTAGTAATAACGGAAATAATTATAAAGATTCAAATGGACAATATCCAACAGAATGGAAAAAGTGGAGACTAGGAGAAGAAGGCTATCCTGTATTTGAATAAATATTTGAAAAAATAAGAGACCTCTTGTATAATAGTTATATAGTATATAGGAGGTTTTGGGTATGATAAAAGAAAAGGTTAGGATAAGAGTAGCTGGTATTGTTCCGATAAATGATGGATTTGTTTTTATGCATAGGAAAAATGTAGTAAGAAACAAAGATTATCAGGAATATTATACATTTCCAGGAGGAGGATTAGAAGAAGGAGAAACATTGGAAGAGGGAGTTATAAGAGAAATAAAAGAAGAATTTGGAATTCATGTAAGAGTAATAAAAAAAATGTATGAATTAGAAAATTTAAAATTACATATGAAAGAATACTTCTTTTTATGTGAATACCTAGATGGGGAATTTGGAACAGGAGAGGGAGAAGAATTTTCTAATAATCCTGCATATAAAGATTCTGGAGATTATATACCAGAAATTGTAAAAGCAGAAGATATTGAGAAATTAGTTTTATTACCATTAGAAATAAAGGAAAAATTTTTGGAAGATTTAGGGAAGTGTCAAATCATTTCAAAGTGAAACAAAAGAGACAGTTCCATCAAAATATATTATTAAGAATATTAATTATCCAATATACTCGTTATAAAATTTATTTATTAAATGGCTGGCATTACAGAGTATACAAATTCTAACATTTAATTTCATAAAATTTTATAACGAGTATATTGCATTTTAATAGTGATTAAAATTAATATTTCAAATAATTTTAATAGGTTTATCCTTTTTGTTTCATTTTGAAATAATTTGACACATCTCAAAAAAAAATCAAAAATTTGTTTGACATTTTTTTGCTTGTATGATATGATGAAGCAAATAAGGAGAATGGAGTGAAGAAAATGGCAAAAAAGAATCAAGAATTAAATAGAAGAGAAAAATCAATCTTGCATTTTATTGAAAAACAAATTATGACACAAGGATATCCACCATCAGTAAGAGAAATCGGAAAAGCAGTCGGTCTAAATTCAACAGCAACAGTACATGGCTATTTAGCAAAATTAGAAGAAAAAGGTTATATTAAGAAAAAAGACAAAAAAGGAAGAACCTTAAGATTATTAAAAGGTGCTTCAGGAGAAGCAAAAATAACATCAAGTAAAGATTTTTATACACAAAAAGAATTGGTTGAAGTTCCTATTATAGGAAAAATAACTGCAGGAGAGCCAATTTTAGCGGTAGAAAATGTTACAGATACTTTTCCAATTCCAATTGACTTTGTTGGAAATTCAGAAAGTTTCATGCTAACTGTTAGAGGAGAAAGTATGATAGAAGCAGGAATTTTAGATGGAGATTATATTCTTGTAAAAAGACAAAATACAGCTAACAATGGTGAAATTGTAGTAGCTTTAATTGGAGATGAAGCAACAGTAAAAACATTTTATAAAAAAGAAGATCATATCAGATTGCAACCAGAAAATTCTACCATGGACCCAATTATCGTACCGGACTGTGAAATATTAGGTAAAGTTGCAGGTGTATTTAGAAAAATGTAATGATAAAATAAAATTCACAAAAATTTCACAATCCATATATTGACTAATGACACTGTGTCACATATAATAAATAGTACAGTGTCATTTTTTATTGTATAGGAAAATAATTTCTATATTTTCTAATATGATAAAAAGGAGTTACGCAGAAAAATTGTTATGCAATTTTTAGTGTTGACAAATCTTTACATTTCTAAGTGAGATTTGTTAGTAAAAAGGTTTATAAATAAAGAAGGAGGAGAAACATGCTAAAAGTATTAAAAAACTTAAAAAAGTCATTAGGAGCAGTTATTATTATCGTTATATTGCTATGTGTGCAAGCAACAACAGATTTAGCATTGCCAGATTACACTTCAAAAATTGTAAATGAAGGGATACAAGCTGGTGGAATTACAAGTGTCATACCAGAGATTTTAGCTAAAGAAGATATGGATAATATGTTGATTTTTACAGACAATGATGATGAAATTTTGAAAAATTATACCATAGTTTCAGCAAATGACCAAAATGGTTATGAGACACAGGAAGAACATGAAAAAAAGATTATCAAACAATATTATGGAAATGACTATGAAGCGAAAGCAGATACGATTTATGTTTTAAAAGATCTTAATGAAGAACAAGAAGAAAATTTAACAGGAATTATTGTAAACCCACTAATGGAAACGACAACTGTTACAAGTGAAGAAACAGAAAATCAAATAAAAGAACAGTTATTACAAAATGTTCCAGAAGCACAAAGAGAATACATACAAAATATGTCACTTATGGATATCATTAAACAAATGCCAGAAGAGCAAAGAAATCAGGTATTAGCAGAATTTACAAAACAAATAGAGGAAATGAATGATTCTATTAAAGAACAAGCCGCTATTTCATCTGTAAAACAAATCTATATAAATGCTGGTATTAATACAGATGATATTCAAAATAAGTATATTTTCAAAACAGGACTACAAATGTTAGGAATTGCGTTAATTACAATGGTATGTGCCGTAACGATTATGTTGTTATCATCAAGAGTAGCAGCAAAATTGGGAAAAACATTAAGAGAAAAAGTATTTAAAAAAGTTATAAGTTTTTCAAATGCAGAGTTAAATCAATTTTCAACAGCATCATTGATTACACGTAGTACAAACGATGTGCAACAAATTCAACAGTTAATTACAATCCTATTTAGAGTTGTTGTTTATGCACCAATTATAGGAATTGGTGGATTTGTTAGAGTACTTACCAGTACAGATAATTCAATGGCATGGATTATTGGAGTAGCAATATTAGCTATTTTATTTATTGTAGCAACTCTATTTGCCATTGCAATGCCAAGATTTAAAAAATTGCAAGATTTAATAGACAAATTAAATGAGGTTTCAAGAGAAATTCTTACAGGATTGCCAGTTATTAGAGCATTTAACAAAGAGAAAAAAGAAGAAGCTAGATTTGATGTAGCCAATAAAGATTTAATGAAAACCAATTTATTTGTAAATAAAGCTATGTCAATGATGATGCCTTTATTAATGTTTATCATGAATGCAATTATGATATTAATTGTCTGGGTTGGAGGACATAATGTTGACCAAGGCATTATGCAAGTTGGAGACATGATGGCATTTATCCAATATACAATGCAAATTGTTATGGCATTCTTAATGATATCCATGATTTCTATTATGCTTCCTAGAGCAGCAGTTTCTGCTAGAAGAATTAATGAGGTAATAGAAGCAGAGCCAAGTATCAAGGATAAAAAAGAAACCAAAAAATTTGATCCAAATAAAAAAGGATTAGTAGAATTCAAAAATGTTTCATTTAGATATCCAGATGCAGATACAGAAATCTTAGAGGATATTAACTTTACAGCAGAACCAGGAAAAACAACAGCCATTATAGGAAGTACAGGAAGTGGTAAATCAACGGTTGTAAACTTAATACCAAGATTTTATGATGTTACTGGTGGAGAATTATGCATTGATGGTGTCAATGTAAAAGATGTTTCACAAAAAGATTTAAGAGACATTATTGGGTTTGTACCACAAAAAGGTGTGTTATTTTCAGGAACAATTGAGTCAAATATTAAATATTCTGATGAAACCATGTCAGATGAAAGAATGGTAGAAGCAGCAGAAATTGCACAAGCCACAGAATTTATTAATGAAAAAGAAAATAAATACCAAGACCCAATCGCACAAGGAGGAGGAAACGTATCAGGTGGACAAAAACAAAGATTATCTATTGCAAGAGCCATTGCAAAAGATCCAGAAATTTTTGTATTTGATGATAGTTTCTCAGCATTAGACTTCAAGACAGACAGCGCATTGAGAGAAGCCTTAGCAACAAGAACGAAAAATAAAACAGTTATCATTGTTGCCCAAAGAATTAGTACCATTTTGAATGCAGATAAAATTATTGTCTTAGAAGAAGGAAAAATGGTAGGAATGGGTACACATGAAGAATTAATGAAAAATAATGAAACCTACAGGCAAATTGCTTTATCACAATTGTCTGAAGAAGAATTAGGCGAGAAAGGAGGTAAGTAATATGCCAGGACCAATGGGAGGACCTAGAG
>CALXJS010000005.1 GCA_944388685.1 uncultured Clostridia bacterium
AAAAGAGAGAAAAGTTCTCGCGAAGCGAGATTTGTACTAATAAATAGGGGGCAAATATTAGCAAAGAAAGGAAGGATATTTTGTCTATAAAAATAAAACAATTGCCAGAAACAGAAAGACCTTACGAAAAAATGGAATTATACGGAGAAACTGCATTATCTAATGCAGAACTTTTGGCAATCATTATAAAAACAGGAACAAGAGAAGAGTCTTCAGTGACAATTGCACAAAAATTGTTAAGTTTAAATCCAAATCCAAGAAACAATTTAGATTTTTTAAAAGAAATTACTTTATCAGAACTTATGCGTATAAAAGGAATAGGAAAAGTAAAAGCTATTCAATTAAAAGCAGTATGTGAGTTAGCAAAAAGGATGACAACACCATTAAATTATCAAAAAATGAAAATAAAAAAACCAGAAGATATTGTAAAATTGTTCATGGAGGAAATGCGACTAGAGAAACAAGAACTTGTAAAATTGATTATGTTAAATAATAAAAATGGAATAATAAGAATAAAAAATATAGCACAAGGTGGAATTAATTCTGTGAATATGTCAATTAAGGATGTTTTATCAGAACCAATAAAAATACAAGCTGTTAAGATTATTTTAGTTCACAATCATCCAAGTGGAGATTCGACACCTAGTAAAGCAGATATAGAAATAACGAAAAAACTCTTTCAATTGGCACAAATATTTGACATAGAATTATTAGATCACATTGTCATTGGAAATATGAATTTTACAAGTATTATTTCAGATATATTAACAAAAGATGGAGAAATATGATTTTATGAAAGGAACGAAATAGATATGAATTTTTTTACATTTGGCTCAAAAGATATAGGGATTGATTTAGGAACAGCAAACATTTTAGTAACATTAAAAGGGAAAGGAATTATTTTAAAAGAACCATCAGTAGTGGCAATTGATAGAAAAACAGGAAATATTGTGGCAACAGGAACAGAGGCAAAAGATATGCTTCGGAAGAACACCAGATCAAATTAAAGCAGTTAGACCATTAAAAGATGGTGTTATCGCAGATTTTACAGCAACACAATTAATGTTAAAAAATCTAATTGGAAAAGTTGGAAAAAGATATAATATAGGAAAACCAAGAGTGGTTGTAGGCGTACCATCAGGAATTACAGAGGTGGAAGAAAGAGCAGTAGAAGAATCTGTTATACAGGCAGGAGCAAAAGAGGTTTATTTAATAGAAGAACCTATGGCAGCGGCAATTGGTGCCTCTCTAGATGTAGGAGAACCAAGTGGAAGCATTATTGTTGATATTGGTGGTGGTACAACAGAGGTTGCAGTTATCTCATTAGGTGGTATTGTTGTTAGCCATTCTTTACGTATAGCAGGTGATGAATTAGACGAAGATATTGTAAACTATATAAAAAGAGAAATGAATTTAGCAATTGGTGATACGACTGGAGAACAAATTAAAATGCAAATTGGCTGTGCAATGCCACTTATGACAGAAATGTCAATGGAAGTAAGGGGAAGAGATTTAACAGATGGTTTGCCAAGAACAGTTACGATAACATCAACACAAGTAGAAGAAGCAATGAAAGAATCAATACAGAAAATTGTAGAAATCGTTAAAATTACATTAGAAAAAACACCTCCAGAATTGGCATCAGATATTATGGAAAAAGGAATTGTGTTAGCTGGCGGAGGTGCTTTGATAAAAAATTTGGACAAATTGCTAAGTATAGAGACAGGCATGCCAGTTTATATAGCAGAAGAACCATTAGATTGTGTGGTTAGAGGCACAGGAAAAACCTTAGAAGATTTAGAAAGATTGAAGACAGTTTTAATTAATGCTAGAAGAAAAAAATAGAAAGTTAGGAGTAGAAAATGTATAAAAATAAAAAAGCAGAAATCGTTGGGATTGTTATAACAATACTCATTTTAATATTAATAGTTGTATTTTCAAATTCAGATAGTGAAATATCTTTTCTTGAAAATGCGGCAAGTAAATTGGTTATGCCAGTACAAAACGGTTTAACATATTTAAAAAATAAAATTAGTGGAAATAATACATTTTTTACAGACATCAATAATTTAAAAGAAGAAAATGAAGAATTAAAACAGAAAAATAGTGAATTAGAGCAATCATTAAGAGAATTAGAGAATATAAAATCTGAAAATGAAACATTAAAAGAATATTTAGATTTAACTGAAAAATATGGTGAGTATAAAACAGTACCAGCTTATATCATTAATAAAGATATTAGCAATTATTCAAAAACAATTGTCATCAATGTCGGAAGTGATGATGGTATAGAGGAAAATATGACAGTTATTGCAGATCAAGGATTGGTTGGACATGTTATTTCAGTTACTAATAATACCGCAAAAATAAGAACGATTATCGATACATCTAGTTCAGTTAGTTGTTTATTAAGTACAACGGATGAAAGCATTGTATGTAAAGGTACATTAGAAGAAGAGTCTGCTCTAAAAGCAATGTATATTCCAGATGATGATGGAATTATACAAGGAGATAGTGTAGAGACATCAGGATTGGGTGGTATATATCCGAAAGGAATCCATGTTGGAAGTATAAAAAGAGTTGTTAATACCAAAAATGCAACAGATCGATATGCTATTGTAGAAACAGCGGTAGATTTTGATAAATTAGATACCGTATTAGTTATAGTGAATAATTAGAGAGGTGAATTCATTGAAAAAATTAACGATTAATATATTTCTTGTAATAACAGCTTTTATAATATATTTATTACAATCAAATTTTTTTAATTGGTTCACGATTTCAAGAGTTATGCCAAATTTATTTGTAATATTTATTTTATTTGTAGGATTATTTTCAAATAGAATAACTGGAATTGTTTATGGGGTAGTCATAGGAGGAATATTGGATTTAACGATTGGAACACAAATAGGCATCAATGCAGTGGGACTAGGCGTTATAGGATTTTTGGCGGCAACCTTTGATAAAAATTTTTCAAAAGATAGTCGAGCAACGATTATGTTTATGGTTTTAGGAACAACATTAATATTTGAAATACTTGTTTATATATTAAATTATATTGTATTCTCTACTAATATTGAAATTGTCAACTTTATGAAAATATTGTCAATTGAAATTATATATAATTTAATTATTGTTATAATTTTATATCCACTGATTCAAAAATTTGGTTATAGTATTGAGAATGAATATAAAGGAAATAAAATTTTAACGAGATATTTCTAAATGGTATGAGATTTAAATGATATATAGAATGTTGTTATATTCAATATTTCACAAATTTTTCGGCTTAATATGGAAATATAAGAATTTCTAGAATAATTTTGAACTCAATATATAAAGCGTAATATAAAAAAGTATTTAGAAATATTGTGTTAAAAGCAAGAAAAAGGAAGGTGAAGCCTTGAAAGGATTGAATTTTAAAAGAAAGAAGAAAAGAACAAGAAGCAATTTAAATTTAAGATTTAATGTTTTAACTGTATTTACATATATTGTTGGAATTGTATTAATTATTCAATTATTTAATTTACAAATCGTCCATGGTGCAGAATATAGAGAAGAGTCCAATACGAGGCTTACAAGAGAAACAACTTTAGAAGCTGCCAGAGGAGAAATATTAGATAGAACAGGAACAGCACTAGTTACAAATTCTACAAAATTTAGTGTAGAGTTATATAAAACAAAAATTGATGATAATGAGTTAAATAATTCTATCTTAAATATTATAAATTTATTAGAAAAGTATCAAGTGGAATATGTAGATTCTTTTCCAATATCAATAGATCCTTTTCAATTTACCATTCAAGATGAGACATTGGCTAACTGGAAGAAAGCATATGAACTAGATGAAAATATATCTGCAGAACAGGCTTTTTACAATTTCAAAGATAGATATGAAATTGAAAACACAGATATATCAGAAATTAGAAAGATTATAGCCATAAGATATGAAATAACAACCACAGGCTATAGTAGTACAAGAGCACTGACAATTGCAGAAGATATTCCAAGAGAAGCTGTTGCAGAATTTTCAGAGAGCAGTGACAAGTTTCCTGGAATTAATATAGTGACAGAGCCAGTTAGAGAATATACTTCAGGAACACTTGCTTCTCATATTTTAGGATATGCATCAACCATAAGTGCGGAGGAATATGAAACAAGAAAAGACACATATGAACAAAATGATATTATAGGAAAAACAGGAATTGAATATGTATTTGAAGAATATTTAAAAGGACAAGACGGTACAAAACAAATTGATATGGCTGTTGATGGAACAATCACTTCTGAATATACATCAGAAGAGGCAGTTGCAGGAAGTGATATTGTATTAACAATAGATTCCAATTTACAGAAAATAACGGAACAAGCCTTAGAGGCAAATATCCAGAAAATTGCATCAGGAGGATTTTCTCAAACGTTTGATACTAAAGCAGGTAGTTGTGTGGTTATGAATGTTAAAACAGGAGAAGTATTAGCCATGGCAAGTTACCCAAATTATAATCCAGCAGATTTTGTTGGAGGGATTAGTACAGAAAACTGGAATAAATATAATACAGATCCTGCCAAACCATTAATGAATAAAGCAGTACAAAATTCATATGCACCAGGTTCTATATTTAAGATGGTTACAGCAATTGCTGGGTTAGAATCAGGAGTGGTAACAAGAACAGAAAGAATCAATGATACAGGATTATACTCAAAATATGGAGAGACATGGCCATGTTGGTATTATACAGATTATCATAGAGGGCATGGACGTTTAAATGTATCACAAGCTATTGAAAGATCTTGTAATTATTTCTTCTATGAGACAGGTGATAGAATGGGAATTGAAACACTTGCAAAATATGCAAAATATTTTGGATTAGGTGTGAAAACAGGAATCGAATTGCCAAGTGAAACGTCAGGAGCAATGGCAACACCTGAATATGCAGAATCAGTTGGTGTTACATGGACAAAGGGACAAACAATAAATGCGTCTATTGGACAAGGTTTAGATGCATTTAGCCCATTACAAATGGCAAAATATATTAGTATGTTGGCAAATGGAGGAAATGATATTGATGTTACAATAGTAAAAAGTATTATAAAATCAGATGGAACAGAAGCATCTACAGAAGAAATCAATAATTTTGTAAACCAAAAATTGGGTCTACAAAGTGAAGAAAGTGAAGACTTAACAATTAATCAGGAAAATTTAGATGCGATATTAGAGGGAATGCGATCTGTTACAAGTGATACGACTGGTACAGCATATGTTAGATTCCAAGATTTTGGTATTTCAGTTGGTGGAAAAACAGGATCTGCAGAAGCACCATCAGAAAATGGACAAGAGATTGTTCACGCTTGGTTTGCAGGATTTGCACCATTTGAAGATCCAGAAATTGCGATAGTGGTTATGGTAGAAAATGGTGGACATGGAAATTATACAGCAGAAGTTGTAAGAGATATAATGGGAGAATACTTCGGAATGAATACACAAGATGTTCAAGAGGATATGAGTGCAACAAATTATAATCAATCATTAAGATAAATAAGAATGGAAGGATGTAAAAATGAAAAATTGTGTAAGTATTAATTTAAGAAAAAATGAAATCTTAATAAAAATAAGTGATGATGCTGAACAACAAGAAATCATGGATAATTTAAGAAGAAAACTTTCTGAATTGAGAAAAATGTACAAAAATGAAAAAACACCAATAAAAGTTACAGGAAAAATTTTAAAAAATAAAGAAATTGATCAGATACAAGAATTAATAAAAAGCAATATTGATGTAGAAGTTGATTTTGACATGCCAAAATCATTAGGGCTTTCAAGCATTACGAGAACTTTTAATAAAGAAATTGCTATTTCTGAAACGAAATTTCATAGAGGTTCGCTACGTTCAGGACAAAAAATGGAATCAGAAGGTAGTTTAGTCATTTTGGGAGATGTCAATTCAGGAGCAGAGGTAATGGCATCTGATAATATTGTTGTTTTAGGTGCATTAAGAGGATTAGCACATGCAGGTGCTAAAGGGAATAAGCAAGCGATGATATCTGCTGGATTACTAGATACCGTTCAAATTAGAATCGCTAATATTGTAAAAGAAATTGATAGAGATGAAGAACCTCTACATAAACAAGCATATGTAAGTATTATAAACAATGAAATTGTTATAGAATAGCAAAAAGGTCATATGCTGTAAACAATGGTGTTGTAATTTTGAAAAGTGAAATTAGCCAATTAACAATAAAATCAGCAATATAAATAACATGTCATCTTTTACTTCTTCTTTATACAAAATAAAAAGTAAAGACAAGATTATCAAATCATCTAAGTATAGTTTTAGTCCAGAAAATTCTAATATAGGTTCTTCTTTATTAGAAAAACCATTTGTATTGATAAAAATAGGACCAAAAGAACTATAATTAGATGATTTTTTTTGTCGCATATTTTCAGAATTAGATAATGGCATATCTCCAGAGTGCTTATCTTTTCTCATTTGCATATCCTCGGAAAAATTGGTCTCAGAAGTTTGACAAATGGCTTCTGATGGAGAAGTTTGCCTATGGTAAAAATTTCTTTGATAACGACGAGGGTAAGTATAAAAAGGAAACCTAAAAAAGGGGAAGTTATTGTTCACTAGAATTCTCCTTACCATTATTTTGATTAAATAACTCTATTAATGTTGTCATATTTAGTAAATTAGAATATTGATCTAATTTACTTTTTTTTTCTTCACGTAAATAAGGCTTCAAAGATTGTAACAAATTGGACCTTGGGTCTGATGAATGATTCATTTTTTCCATAACAGATTTCATTTTCATAATTGTGTTCATGTCAATATTGCTAAAATCAAAATTATTAAAATTATTAGAACTGCCTGAAGAACTTTGTGTACTTGTGGTATTGGAATTTGCATCTTCTTGTTTTGCGGTATGATTGTTTGATAGAGAAGAAGTATTATTATTTATCATACTTGAGAAATTTTTAAGAGTATCTGGCGGAATTTGAGAAAGCATATCCTTAATATTTCCATTGTTTAGCATTGAATTTAATTTATTCATTGTATTTTCATCAATATTAAAATTATCCAAAATAATCACCTCATAAAATATATATTCAAAAATTCTTTTTCTATGTAATATTATATGTTGTATAGATTTTAAAAGTGCAAAAAATTGAGACAATTGGGGCCAGGTAGGTTTTTGTATCATTTTTGTCGAAAAATGGCGAATAAATATATATTCTACATTTTTCGACAAAAATGATACAAAAACCTACCTGGCTCCAATTGTCTCACTACGGAAAGAGGAGTTGGAAAGATTTTTATTGCGAAAAAATGAAAAATAATCAAAAAATGTAAAAAAGTTACATAAAAAGTTAAAAAAATGCTGGAAAAATATTGAAAATTCGGCAAAAACAAGATATAATAAATAATGGATATAATAATTAAATTAAAATGCTGAAAGTGTGATTAAATTTACAAATTTTAATTTCAGGGGAGGTACCAATATGAAAAACAAAATTTTTAAAATTAGTGTTGTCTTACTATTGATTATGACACTAACAATGACTAATTTTATATTTTTGGGTTCAAGCATTGTGAGTTATGCCGTAGATAATATTAGCACGAATCATGAAAATGTAGAATTTGACGCTTATTTTAAAGACACAAATGGACAAAAGATAAGAACATTAGAAAGAACAGCAAATATGCAAGATATATCTTTGTATTTATCTGTTAATGTAAATACAGAGGGGTTTTTTAACGGGGAAATTACTTTATCAAATGCAAACTTTGATATTGTCAGTTCAGAAAGTGGATTTGTAAGTAATGTCTCTGATAATACCATCTATCTAAATCAAATAGATGTGGGAACCTCTGCGGAAATCGAGGTTAAGGTAAAACCAATCGAGAATGATGTTATGAATGTAGATATGTTAGATTGCGAAAGTGAACTAACATTAACAGGTATTTATAGAGATAATACAGAAAAAGATATCAACATAAAAGCTACAAGAACAGTCATTATGAGATTGTTGGAAGCAAATACAAATGATGATGTAAAAAATGATGTAGAAATCATAACTAATAAAATTATGAAAATATCTGGAGAGGATAAAAGAGTTATTCAATTATCTTTAGATTTAGGATTAAATGAAAACAATTACCCTATGAAAGAAATTTATACAAGAATCAATGTTCCAGAAATTGATGGTAATGTACCAGATGTTGTAAGAGATGTTGATTTAAACACAATGTCAGCATTTGATTATAAATATGAAGATGGTTATGTTGAAATTACATTTACAAATAAAGAAACAGACAATAATAGTGTTTTATGGAGAAAAGAAGGGCAAGAGCGTGTTATTTTAACATACATTTATAATGCGGACGTAGAATTAGAGGATGTAAAAATTACATCAGAAGAAACGATTACCTTATTAAATGATAAAGAATTAACATCTAATACAGGAACAGTAACATTATCAAATCAAGAAATAGATTCCACAATCGAAGTGACAGCTAAAAATTCAGAAGAAAGTATTTATAAAGGAAAATTGTATTCTGGTATAGATAAACAATTTAGTAGTCAAACAACATTACAAGTTAACTTAGCAAATATTGCAGAATATATTGATATCAAAGAAGAAGCAAGTAGATATGTGTTTGAAAATGGAGAAATAGAAGGTAATGTATATTATAGGCAAACAACGATAAGCAAAGAAGATTTTGATACCATCTTTGGACAAGATGGAAGAATCGAAATTTATAATGAAAATAGGGAATTACTAGCTAGAATAACAAGTAGTTCACAAGCAAATACAGATGGAAACATTGTAATAGATTATACAGGAAGAGAACCAAAAGCAATTGAAATTAGAACTTCTAGTCCAATTGCAGAAGGAACATTAGAATTTGAACACGTAAAAACAATAAGAGAAACTGATACAAGTATTGTAAAAACAGCAAAAAGTATAGAAACAAAAATTACTTATGGATATAATAATTATTCAGAAGAGAATATAGATGCAAAAGGAACTACCTATTCAACAGGTATAGAAGCAGAAACAGAAATCCAAATGGGATTAGAAGAAACTGTGACAGAAGCAAAATTAGAAATTAATAGAGATACGTTATCAACAGTTGTTGCAAATGATATAGAAATGAAATTAATTTTAAAAACAGATCAAGAATCAAGAGATTTATATAGAAATCCAACCTTTACAATTGAATTACCAGAACAGGTTGAAAGTATACAAATCAATCGTATAGATGTTTTGTATGAAGAAGAATTACACATTGTAAATTATACAGTTGATGGTAGATATATATATATTCAAATGGAAGGAAATCAAACAGCATATAAATCACAATCTGTTGAAGGTGCTAACATTATTATCAATGCAACAGTTAATGTCAATAAAACATCTATTGCGAAACCAGAAAGTATCAATGTAACATATACAAACGAAAAAGCAAATGCTTATGCAAACAATGAAGATGTTGGTAGAATTTCTAAGGACATCGAAGTTGTAGCACCAAAAGATGTAACGGTTATCAATCGTATAGAAGCTTTAAATGTAGAAACGATTGGAGAAGAAGATGAAACAAGTGTTGGTTTGCAAAGAGGAACAGAAGCAAAACAAGTAGAAGTGGATTTTGAAGTTATTAATAACAACGAAGAAAATGTAGATAATGTCTCTATGTTAGGAACATTTCCAACAAAGACAGAAGAGAATAATATGGATGTTTCTGTTGTAAATGGAATCCAAGTAGAAAATGCATCTGTATATTATACAGAAAATGAAAATGCAACAGCAGATATTCAAAATACAGAAAATGGATGGACAAATAGTATTACGAACCCACAAAATGTGAAGAAATATTTGATTACCATGGATAATATTCCTTCTAGAACTTCTGTTAGTGGATCATATACAATTGAAATACCAGAAAATCTAGAATATAACCAAACAGCAACAGAAGGATATGAAGTAACTTATACAAAAGGACAGGCAAGAAGTGAAAACACAGTAAAAGCAACAGATATTTCAATGGAAACAGGTGTAGGACCAAAAGTAGAAACCAATTTAACAGCTAGTGTAGCGGGAGAAGCAATAACAGATACAAGCACAGTAAAAAGTGGAGAAGTCATTACATATAGAATTCAAGTATCAAATGTTGGTTCAGAAAATGTAAATAATGTAACTGTAAGAGGAATGGTACCAGAAGGAACAATGCTTGTACAACCAGTAGATAATTATGAATATACAGGGGCATCTTATTATAAACGAGTAGATGCAGATACTTATGAAACAACAATTGAAAATTTACCTGTGGGAGATGTGCAATATATAGAATATCAAGTTATGGTAAATACAGATACAGAAACAACGATTGCAAATACAGTAGAAATTAATTATCTAGATGTTGTGCAAGAAACCAATGAAGTTCAAGTTTCAGCAGGAAGTGGAACTGTAAGAGCAATGGTAAAAAGGGTAACTGATAGACGAGTAGATTTATATGAAGCAGGAATGGTAGAATATTTTGCAATTGTGAAAAATACATCATCTGAAACCATGAATGATGTTATGGTAAAAACGAATAAATCAACAAATCTAGAAGTTACGAGACTAACGTTAATAACGGGTATGAGTGAAAACGAAGTTAGTGATGATGAATTATATGAAATATCAGCAGATAATACAATAGCAGAACCTAGGGAAGAAACAAATGCAACGATTAATGAGGATACCCAAACAGAAACAATTGATTATAGTGATGAAATAAATATTGGAACATTGGCACCAGGAGAAGTTAAAGTATTAAGTTATAATATGATTATTAATGAAATGCCAGACAATACAATTGATACAATAGACTTTTCAGTAACAGCATCAGATGGACAAAATGTATACAGATCAAATGCTTGGCAAGATACGGTTAATAGTTTTGACATAGATATGACAATGGAAGCAAATACAGAAAGCAGATATGTTAAATCTGGAGATATGATTACATACACAATTCATGTAAGAAATAATAGTACCTCACAAACTTCTGGTTTAACAATTAGGGATGAAGTTCCATCTCAATTAACCATTAATCGTATAACTGTAAATGGAACAGAAACAGCCTTTACAACAAACAACATAGAAATACAAAATGAAGTGCCAGCAAATGGTGAAATGATAATTGAAATCGAAACAGTTGTCAACTATTCAGAAGCAAGAGTGGATGCAGAAACCATTACCAATAGAGCAACTGCAAGCATTTACGGAGAAGAAATTGCCACTACATCTGATTTAAACCATATTATAGAAGCAGATGTTGTTGATGACAATAATGGTTCTGGAAACGGAAATAACAATGGCAATGGAAATAACAATGGAAACAACAATTCTACAGGAGAAGGACAAAATGGAAATATTGCAAATGGAGAACAAATGCTTAGTGGTTTAGCATGGTATGATGAAAATCATAATGGTAGAAAAGATGATAGTGAAACACCATTATCTAATATAACTGTAAGATTATTAAATTTAGAAACACAAGAGTATGTAAGAAATACTTCTGGAGATATATTGGAAAGTACAACAAATGAAAATGGAATGTATGTATTAGACAATATTACCAGTGGACAATATATAGTGATATTCCAATATAATACATCACAATATTCATTAACAACATATAAAGCCGAAGGGGTTAGCGAAGCAGAAAACTCTGATGTAAGGTTAAATACATTACAAATCGAAGATACAAGACAAGAAGTAGCTTCAACAGATATGATTAGTATCGATACAGAAAATGTATCAGATATTAATATCGGATTAACAGAATTACAAAACTTTGACTTAGAATTAAATAAATATGTAAGTAGAATATTGGTTCAAAATGCTTCAGGAACAACCACAAAAGAATACAATAATTCTACAACCGCAAAAATAGAATTGGATGCTAAGCAAATGAGTGGTTCAATGGTTATTATTGAATACAATATTGTGGTAACAAATGTAGGAGAAGTAGCAGGATATGCTAGAAACATTGTGGATTATGTACCAAGTGAATTGGAATTCAATTCTGAATTAAATCAAAATTGGTATGAAAGAGATGATATATTATATACGTCAGCATTAACAAATGACATAATTAATCCAGGCGAATCTAGAACTGTAACTTTAACATTAACAAAAACCATGGGTGAAGACAATCTGGTAACGAGAAACTATGCAGAAATATATGAAGCATACAATGATCTAGGATTAGCAGATGGAAACTCAACACCAGGTAACCGTGTAAACGGTGAAAATGACATGGGTTCAGCAGACGTAATTATCAGTATTAGAACAGGTGGCGTTGTATATATGTCAATAGGAATTGTACTAGCCGTTATGGTAATAGCAGGAATTACAGCTGGAATCATTGTAAAGAGAAAAAATGCAAAAGAGAAAGAATAGAAGGAAAGGAGGGAAAAATCAATGAGTAAAATAGAAAAATTACTAGTTAGTTTTATCGTTATAATCATGGCAGTAATCGGATATACAACTATATCGAAAGCAGCAGAATATACAGTTGGACAAAGTGTTACCATGACATATAGTCAATATAGAGATGATCCAGATTTATTCTGTGTTGAACATCATCAAAACTTAAGAGGAACTTTAACATACAAAGTTATATCTCAAGTAGATATTGCAGGAAATGTTTCAACAGATCATACAGGAAAATCAATAGAAAGTTGGCACAATGCAAAACTAGCATATATACTATCAGCTGACAATGGAGCAGATAAACAAGGTGGACCAGTTCAAAATGCTATATGGAATTATATGTATACATGGATGAAAAACGTAGGACAATATCATGCAGGATTATATGATGGATTTGCAAGTACAGTTACAGGAAATTCTTCATACCTAGATTCAGAATCTTCTGCTTATGCAGATGAGGTACAAAGCATAGTAGGCATCACTGATGAAACAAATAAAGAAAATATTACAGTAAAAACAGACGAAACAAGTATAAAAGTAGGACCTTTTAAATGGTATTTTTCAGGAACATTAAGTGAAGTACAAGTATTTGATCAAGATGGAAATGCAATAGAAGGAGTAACCTTTAGTACATATACGGGAACAACAGAAAATCAAATAAGTGTTAGCGAAATCCCTTCTGACAAAGAATTCTATATATCTATACCAATTGATAGTGGAATTAGTGGAATATCAAGTATTACCGCAAAGGGAAGTGTAGATGTAAAAGGTGTAACCATTTGGTTCTTAGAATCAGAAAGTGGATATAACTACCAAAATTTAATTGCAAGAAAACATTATACAACTCCATTTGAATTTGAAGAAAACTTTGAATATGATATTGATATGTTTGGAAACTTAAAAGTCATTAAAGTTAACAAAGATAATCATGAAATCACATTACAAGGTGTAGGATTTATTATTCAAAATAAAGAGACTGGAAAATATGTACATCAAGATGCAAATGGAAATATTACATATGTAGATGAAAGTGAAGCAACAGAATTTGTAACAGATGAAAATGGAGAAATTCTAATTGAAAATCTTGTTGTAGGAACGTATATAGCTTATGAAACAAAAAATCCAAACTATGGATATGAAATTGCTTCAGAAGGTGTTGAATATACAGTTGTTGTAGATAAAACTGAAGACTTTATCATCGAAAATGAACAAGTATATGTAAAACTTTCAGGATATGTATGGTTAGATAGACAATCAGGAAAAGAATCTTTGAGAAATGATTTATATCATGATGATGATAATGATAGTGAGGATGAACTATTAGAAGGTGTTATTGTCAGATTAATTGATAGAAGAACAGGAGAAGTTGTCAGAAAGGACAATGGAGAAGAATTTACAGCAACAACACATGAGATTCAAACAAATGATGGAATCTTAAGATATTATCTATTTGAAGATGTTAGAATAGATGAATTAGAAAATTACTATATTGAATTTGAATATGATGGATTAACGTATACGAATGTTACACCACATATTGATGTAGATAATGGCTCAAAAGCAGCAGAAAATGCTGAAGAAAGAAGTGCATTTAATAGAAGCTTTAGTACAATAGAAGGAACCTCAGAAACAGCTGGTGTTGCCTTAGATGAAAATGGAAATGTAGCACATGAACTACAATACACGAAAGACACAGAACAACATACATCAACGCTAATTAATGAAGGCTTACCAGTAGGACAATATCCAATAACCGCAAATACAGACGAAACAGGATATCGTATCATAGATCATTTTGAAACAGGAACAGAAGAAATTCCATATATCAATTTAGGACTATGTGAAAGAGAACAACCAGATTTGGCATTAATTAAAGATATGAAAAATGTTCGACTTGCTATTAATGGATATCAACATATTTATGAATATGAACAAAGATTCCAAAATCAAGGAGAATATGGTGATGGATTTAATGTAGGTGTTAAATTTGGTAGTGAATATGATAGTCAATCATATACAAGAGCAATTTATAAAGCAGATTATGAATATGTAAATGAAGAAGACGCAAGTAGAGAATTAAAAGTATATGTAACATATCGAATTGCTGTAAGAAATGAAGCAACAACATTGACATCACAAGTCAATAGTGTCGTAGATTACTTTGATAGTCGATACACCATGGTAGCTGTTGGTACAGGAATTGACCAAGAAGGTATCATTACAGGAAGTATAGACTATACACAAGAAGCTTACAATGATGAATATGCAAGAGCAGTTATTTATACAAATACAAGACTTGAAGCACAAACACAAAGTGATATTTATGTACAATTTGAATTAAGTAGAGAAGCCGTATTAAATATATTAAATGATGGAGAAAACTTAGAGAATGTTGTAGAAATCAATTCATATTCAACCTTTGATGAAAATGGAGGAGCATATGCTGGAGTAGATGTAGACTCTAACCCAGGAAATGCAACACCAGGAGATAGAGCAACCTATGAAGATGATACAGATTCAAGCCCATCACTAAAATTAGAAGTAGCAGACGCAAGAGAAATAGCAGGTAAAGTATTCTTAGATTCTACTTCAGGAGAATTAATGACAGGACAAATTAGACAAGGTAGCGGTGCTTATGAAGAAGGAGAAACTGGCATATCAGGTGTAACCGTAACACTTACGGAAAACACGGGAACAGGATTAACATATACTGCTACAACAGATGAAAATGGAGATTTCGTTATCTCAGACTTTATACCAGGAGACTATATATTAACATATACATGGGGAGATACAACGTATACAGTACAAAATTATAAAGGAACCATATATGATAAAGATAGATATGATGCAAATGTTGCAAATAAAGAATGGTATAAAAACGACGTAGAAACTAGATGGACAGACGCAGTTGATGATTATGATACAAGGTTAGAAATTGATAGTGAATTAGCAGAAATTACAAATTCAACAGAAACAACAATTACACAAATGGACTCTACAACACCAACAATGGGAATAGGTGTAGAATATGAAACAACATATACAGCATCAGCAGGAGATAGATATGTTTATAGGATTGAGAATGTAGACTTTGGTATTGTAGAAAGAGCAAGATTGGATATCTCATTGAATAAAAGAGTAAGTACTATGAGAGTTAGTTTAGCAAATGGAGTATCATTAGTAAATATTACTATCAATGAAGATGGTACTATGGAGGGACAAACATCAAGTGTAACCTATCTTCCACCTTCAGATAATTCATCTCCACAAAATGGCTTAATTAGATTAGAAATGGATAGTGAATTAATAGAAGGTTCACAAATAGAAGTGACATATGAAATCAAAGCACAAAATAATAGTGAATTAGACTACTTATCTGAAAACTATTATAAGTATGGTATTACAGAGGGAGAGGTAATAACTCTTACGCCAGCAGCAATTGTAGACTATTTAGATAATGATTGGAGTTTCAATACAGAAAATAATCCAGATTGGGAAATGGTACAAAGAGATGATAGTAGATTAGATTTAGCAGAAGTGGTATATAATGATCCAAATTCAACAATTGATGAAAAAACAATATTATATACAGAAGCACTAGCTACATATAATTTGCAACCTACAGAAAGTGCTACAGTTATGTTAAATGTTTCTAAATTATTATCAGGCTCAGAAGATATTGAACTAGATAATGAAACAGAAATTATAAAAGTAGATAAGCCAGGTGGTTCAAATATTACATCAACTCCAGGAAATTATGTTCCAGGAACAGAACCAGGTGATAATACAACAGGGGACCCAGAAGACGATACAACGGGAAATCCAGGAAATCCTATTCCAGGAATAGAAACGGATTATGGAAAAGCAGAAACAATTATTATCACACCAAATACAGGTGAAAACTTAAATTACATGATACCAGTAACAATTGGTGTAGTTGTATGTATCATATTAGGTGTTGGAATATTCTTCATTAAGAGAAAAGTGCTAAATAAATAGAATATATAAAAAAAGAGAGTTCAAATAGAGACTCTCTTTTTTTTGAGACAATTGTCGTAAACCTACGCAAATAAAGGATTTGCGAAAAACAAAATTTAAAAGGGAATTTTGTAATAAAACTGAAATAAAAATATAAAAAAATTGTCATAAAATGAAGAATCGAGCATCCCTAAAGGGAAAGAAAATATTTCAAAAATTTCCAGAAACCCCCTATTGAAAAGAAATTGAATTCGCGTTAAAGTTATTATAAAGGATAGGGGGAAAAAATATGAGTACTTATGTAAAGAACAAAAAATCATTATTCGTGGCAGTTATATTTTTTATACTTCTGCTACTATTAGGCTCTCATTTAGTTATTGCAGATGAAGGAAATAACGTTGGGCCAGAAGAAACAACAATTGATTTAGCTATCAGTCAGGAAATAGAGAAGTATTTACCTGTAGATGATAGTACTGTATTGTTGCAACAAAAAGTAAGAATAGAAAGCAATAATATTGCAGTTAAAGAACAGGAAGATATAAAGGTAAGTGTACCAAAACTTATGGATAAACTTCCAGATACTGCAATTGTATTGTACAATGGACAAAAATTGCAAGACAATTTATATTCTTATGCAATGGAAGAGGGACAATTATATATTCAGAATATAAATGGTCAAAATGAGATGAACAATACAGCAGAATATACCATTATTTATGGATATATGGATACCACTGTACAAGAGGCATCTATCTATTCAAGAGTAGAAGTAAATATGAAATTAATGGATAATGCTAACATATTTAGTAATCAAAATGATTATGAGGCAACTATAAATTTAATAGGAAATAAAGTTAGTGTATCAGGAAGAATGACATCTAGAGTGAATAAGGGATATATGTATACAGCTAATAAGGAAAATATTAACTTTGCAGAACAATATAATGTAGAGATTTCAAATTTACAAGATGTGCAAGAAATTAATATAAGTAATAGAGACTTAAACTTTATATTAGAAGATGAAAGTGTTTTGCCAGCTGATGAGTATATATTCTTTGATACTACCATTATTAATAAAGAAAATATGATAAAAATACTTGGAGAAGATGGACAAATTCAAGTATTAAATGAAAATGATGAAATTATATATGTAATTAATAATGCCACAGAAACTGATGAAAATGGAGATATCCGAATAGAATATGGAAGTAATGGATTAGCTAAAAATATTAAATTCCGCACAAGTACTCCAAAGGAAATAGGTGTATTAGAAATTACAAATATAAAACATCTTAATACAAATATAAATTATGATATGGGACAAATCAAAAGTTTTAGAAGATTAGCTGAAAAAATCGAGGTAAATGATAGTGAAACAGTTATAAGTACAAATTTAGAAGAACCAAAAACAAGTATATCTGTAGAGACAGATAAAAACCAATTAGATACCATGAATGAGCAAAATGAATTAGAGGTAAATGTAACATTAAAAGCAAATGAACCTACAGAAAAATTATTTAACAATCCTTATATAGAAGTTATTTTACCTAGCCAAGTAGAAAGTATCACACCAACAGAAGATATCAAATTACTATATGATGAAGAATTACATATCAGAAACTATGAAATCGAAAACAATGTTATTAGAATTTATATAGAAGGACAACAAACTAATTATAAAGATGGAATAATGGAAGGTGCAATTCTAAATCTAAAACTAAATGTAAAATTAAATAATAAAGCAACAGATAGTGAAGAAAAAGTTCAAGTTAAATGTGTAAATGATGGTGAAGAAATACTTACAGAAAGTACAATGAATATAATAACACCTAAAGATGTTATCATGGTAAATTCTATAGAAGAATTAAATGTAGAAACAGTAGGAGAAGCCAATACAGAACAAGTTACACTATTACCAAGTGATACAAATAGAAGTTATAAAGTAAAATCACAAGTAATTGTTAATAAAGATAACATGAAAGATGTTACAATTGTAGGAGATTTACCAACAGATTCTAATGTTGTTAATCAAGATGGACAAACATTAGAAAATAACATGGGTATGACATTAGCATCAGATGTTACAACAAACATAGAAGGACAAACAGTTTATTATACAAGCAATGCAAATGCTTCAAGTGATTTACAAGATCCAAACAATGGTTGGTCTACTGAAAGATCAGAAGATGCAAGTAAATATTTAATTACTGTTCCAGAAATGAGTAGAGCAAATACAGTAGATGTAGAATATACTGTGCAAACAGATTCACAAATGGAATATAATGAGACAGCATATCAAGGATATCAGGTAGAATATGCAAATGAAGACAGAACAGTAACAAATACAGTTGAAGCTAATTATCTAGCATTAACAACTGGACAAGGTCCAGAATTAGAAAATAATTTATATGCATTAGTAGGAGATAATTATCTAGAACAAGGAGCAACTGTACAAAAAGGACAAGTTATAAAATATGTTATAGAGGTAAAAAATACAGGAACGGAAAGTGTAGAAAATGCAATGGTATATGCCAATATACCAGAAGGAACAACCTATGTTGAACCAATTCCTTCATATCAATATAATCCAGGAGAATATTATCAAGAAATAGAAAAAGATAGACAAGAATTTACAATAGAAAATTTAGGTGTGGGAGAAACAGCACAAAGAACATATGAAGTAAGAGTTAATAGTGATGCAGTAGTAGATTCTGAAATTGTGAATGTAGCAACAATAGAATATGATGGTATTCAAAAAACAACACAAGAATTAAGAAATCCAATTGCAGATGCAGGGCTTAGGGTATCTATAAAAACAACGCTAGATGATGAGGGAGCAGTATATGAAGGAGATATAATTAAGTATGAAGCAATTGTAGAAAATATTAGTAATGCGACACAAGAAAATGCATCTTTAAAATGGAATATTTCAGGAACCTTTGAAATATTACAACAAACAATAATGAATGTTTCTGAATCAGGAACTACAGAAACTTCTCAAACAAGTGATACAGATACAATCGCTTTAGGAAATATGGAACCTGGACAAAAAGTCGTAGTAGATTTACTAGTAAGAGCAAGAGAAATGGTAAATAATGTAGACAATATTAATATATATGCACAAGTACTACAAGGAAATAATACATATACTTCTAACAATTTGGTAGAAGAAGTTACTAGTAGATTTAATGTAGATATAAGTCTAGAAGCAGATAGAGAAGGAGAATATGTAGCACCAGGAGAAGAAATTAATTACACTATAAACATAACAAACAATAAAGAAAATACAGCTTCTGTTTATGTATATGATGAATTACCAATCGAATTAACTGCTAAAGAAATATATGTAAATGGTGAAATGCAAGAATTAAGTGAAAGTTCGAATATCGTAAGCTTAGATGTAGATGTAGCAGGAAATAGTACAACATCAATAGAGATAAAAGCAAATATTAATCAAATTGAAGGTAAAGATGAAGTTGTTCAAATTAACAATGTTGCAAGTGTATATGTAAGCGGTGTAGAAAAAAGAACAAATGAAGTTAGTCATTTTATTGATTATCAAATAGTTGAAGGTACAGAAAATGTAGATATAGCAATGGAAACAAACAACGAAGGAGAATATATTCATCCAGGAGATGAAGTTACTTATACAATTACAGTAACAAATTACAATACAATTACAAGAGATGCATATTTATTAGATCAAATACCATCTGAATTAACTGTTCAAGAAGTTTTAGTAAATGGCCAACCACAAGAGTTAGGACAACAAAGAAATACTGTAGAAGTATTAAATATGCAACTAGGTACAGGAGAGAATAATCAAACTGTTGTAGAAATTAAAGCAACAGTTAGAGATGATATCAGTAGTTTTGATGCTGTTAGAATTTCAAATACAGCAAGTCTATTCATTGAAGGAGACGAAAAAGTAACAAACGAAGTTAATCATATTATTGAATATCAAAAAGAAGAAGAAGAAACAGATGTAGATATTAATTTAGAAGCAAATCATATAGGAGAATATTTAACAGCAGGAGATGAAGTTAATTATCAAATCATCTTAACAAATAATAATACAATTGATAGAGTTGTTAGTGTAAGTGATGCAATTCCAGCACAATTAGACATTACAGAAGTTGTTTTAAATGGACAAAGATTAGATTTAGAAATTATCGATAATGTTGTAGAAATTAAAGATATTACATTAAATACACAAGATAATAAACAAGCTGTAATTGAAATAAAAACAGTTGTTAAAGAAGGAACAGCAGATCAGACAATCGAAATTTCTAATGTAGCTGTAGTAACTGTACAAGATGGAACAGAAAAACAATCAAATACAATTGTTCACTTAATTAGATATGAATCACAAGGTGGAGATATTGATGATCCACAAGAAGGAAATACAACTGGAAATAATACACAAGGTGGAAATACAACAGAAAATAGTATACCAGGAGAAAATACTTCTGGAGGAGGCTCACAAGGTGGTAATAATGATGACCCAAATCCAGAAACAGAATACGAGATAAGAGGAAATGTCTGGTTAGATGGAGACCAAAATGGAGAAATGCAAAGTGAAGAAAGTAAAATCTCTGGTGTAAATGTATACTTAATTGATATAGCAACAGGAGAAATTGTACAAAGTGCTAGAGGAAATAATATACAAGCAACAACAGACCAAAACGGAAGCTATATCTTATCAGGAATTCCAAGAGGAAGTTATATTGTAGCTTTTGAATATGATACAAGCACATATAAATTAACAGCCTATATGCAAAGTGGTGTAAGTAGTGCTAGAAACTCAAAAGCAGTTGCAAAAACGATGACAATTAATGGTCAAGAAAAAACATATGGTGTAACAGATACCATTAATCTAACAGATAGAAGTGTTGGTAATATCAATATGGGACTTGTACAAACAGAAATCTTCGATTTGAAATTAGATAAATATATCACACAAGTATCTGCTTCAGGTGGAGGAAATTCTGTAAGTTATGACTATAATGATGTATCACTTGCAAAAGTGGAATTAAGATCTAACTTACTTAGAAATTCTACAGTTGTTGTAGAATATACAATAAAAGTAACAAATGTAGGAGAAGTAAGTGGTTATGCAAGAAGCATCGTAGACTACATACCAGAAGGTATGACATTTAATAGTGAATTAAACAAAGGATGGACACAAAATGGAGGTATGTTATATAATACTTCTCTATCAAATGATGAAATTGCACCTAATGAAGAAAGAAGTGTCACATTAATCTTAACAAAAACTATGACAGATAGTGAAACAGGAACCTATACCAATACAGCAGAATTAGGAGAAACCTATAATAGTAGAGGTATTACAGATATTAACTCAACACCAGGAAACCGTGTAAACGGAGAAAATGACATGAGTTCAGCTGATTTAATTATCAGTATCAGTACAGGTGAAGTAGTTATGTATGTAGGATTAACTTTAAGCTTAGTAACAATTATTGCAGTAGGAATCTACTTTATAAAGAAAAAAGTTTTAGATGTAGAAAGTAAGGAAAGGGGGTAAGAATATGAATAACATAAATATTATAAAGAAAATTGTACTAATCATGATAGTATTCTTATCTGCCTTAGTATTAAGCGAAACAACATCTAAGGCAGCAAGAATCCCATTTGGCACACATTCTGTTATTGTTGATTTAAATGGATTGGATTGGAATTCTGATAATTATGATTTAATTCTTGGAGCACCAGGAGAAAAAACATATTGTATTGTACATGGACAACAAATTATGAACAATGGTACAAAGTATTATGTAAGAAACTATGTTCATATTGAAGGTAAAAAAAGTAGCTTTTATGGTAATAGAGACAACGTTTTTCAGAGTAACTATAATGATAGTGCCCACTTGTTAGCAGAACACACAAATGATGAAAACTTAATGTTTTCATGGATGGTAAACCATTCAGATCCAGGAAGTATTATGTGGAGTGGTGCAACAGAAGAGGCGGCAGAAAAATACTTATCAAATTATGATCCAAATAGTAGTTTATGGCTACATGTAGCAGGAGGCGGTAAGAAATATTCTGTAAACCAACAAGCTGTATATGGATACTTCCCAACTTGGGCTGCTGCAAATGACTATACTATAGTAACTAGTGGTGGACGGAATCAGTTATCCTGAATGGGAAAAACGTGCAGCAGAATATGTTAAAAATTATAATGAGAGTGGTACAGCAAGTATTACAAGTAGTACAAGAACAAATAACTTAACAAAAGAAATCATTACACATTCTGGAACACAATATATAAAAATAGGTGCATTTAACCTAGTATATACAGGTACTTTTACAAATAATGTTGCGGTTTATAATCAAAATGACGCAAAAGTAAGTGTAAAATATGCTAAATATAATGGTAATACATTAGAAGTATATGATGACATTAATAGTGCTGTAAAATCTGGACAAGACTTTTATATATTAGTACCAGCTAATGCAGGTGTATCAAAGATTAACAAAATTGAGTTTGAGGTTTCATATCAAGCAGAAACACTAATAACAGATATGTGGATTTTACAACATGATGAGGGAGACGAATATCAAAACTTAATTACAGTTGATACAGATATAAAGAGAAGTACAACAACAGCTAAAATACAATTTACAAATATTGAACTATTTGGAGGACTAATCATTACAAAAACAGACAAAGATACAGGAGACAAGCTAGCAAATGTAGGATTTAGACTAAAAATGGTTTCAGGAGATAAAGCAGGACAATATGTTTCAGTTGATAGCAATGGTAATGCAGTATATAGCAGTAGTCCAACAGATATGAAAACAAATGCTAATGGACAACTAGTTATCAATGGTTTACATCAAGGAACTTATGAATTAACAGAAACAACTAACCCTAACCAAGGTTATAGTTCAACACCAGTGGTTATCACAGATTCTATTGTGGTAAATCCAGGACAAAACACAACACAAAATGTAACAAATGAAAAAGTATTTGCAAACTTATTAATTAGAAAAACAGATAAAGACAGTGGAGAAAGACTATCAGGAATTGGATTTACACTTCAAATGTTAGAAGGAGAAATGGCAGGAAAATATGTATCTATTGACGCTGATGGAAATGCAGTGTATGTAGATTCACCTGTAAACCTAATGACAGATGAAAACGGAGAAATCTATATTAAGAACTTATACAAAGGAAAATATGAATTAATAGAAACAGTTAACCCATATTTTGGTTATGATGATGTACCACATCTTTCAACCAACAACTTAATTATAGATGGTGGAGAAGAAAGAACATTAAATGTAACCAATACACAAGTTTATGGTGGATTAGTTATTGAAAAAACAGATAAAGATACAGGAGAAACCTTATCTAACATTGGATTTACAATCCAAATGAAAGATGGAGAAAAAGCAGGACAATATGTATCTATTGGTAGTGACACAAAAGCAGTATATAGTAGCACACCAACAACCATTTATACAGATGAAAATGGACGAATCGAAATCAACAACATGTATCCAGGAACATATGAAGTAGTTGAGGTAGAAAACCCATATTTCTACTATGCAGATACACCACTTGTTATGACATCTAATTTGAAAATAACAGCTGGAGAAAAATTAACATATGATATGGAAAATGAAAAAGTCTTCGGTAAATTGGTAATTGTAAAAACAGATAAAGATACAGGAGAAATCTTGTCAAACATTGGATTTACAATTCAAATGAAAGATGGAGAAAAAGCAGGACAATATGTATCTATTGGTAGTGATACAAAAGCAGACTATAGTAGTACACCAACAACCATTTATACAGATGAAAATGGACGAATCGAAATTAACAACATGTATCCAGGAACATATGAAGTAGTTGAAACAGAAAACCCATATGACTTCTATGAAAATACACCATTTGTTATTGCGTCTGATGTAAGAATAGAAGTTGGAGAAGAATTAAATTACGATATGAAAAATGAAAAAATCTATGGTAATTTAGAAATTGTAAAAACAGATGAAGATTCAGGAGAACCATTACCAAAACTTGGATTTACAATTCAAATGTTAGATGGAGAAAAAGCAGGACAATATGTATCAATTAACGATAAAGGAAAAGCAGAATATAGTAGTACGCCAACAACAATTTATACAGATGAAAATGGTAAAATCTCAATTAAGAGTTTATATCCAGGAACATACGAAGTAGTTGAGGTAGAAAATCCATACTATGGATATGAAAGAGTACCATTAGTTATTACATCTGATGTACACATTTCAATTGGTGAAATAACAAATGCAGATTTAACTAACAAGATGGTATATGGAAAATTAAAGATTACCAAAACAGATGTAGATACAGGAGAAACCATGAGTGATGTAGGATTTACATTACAAATGCTAGAAGGAGAAGGCGATAAAGCAGGACAATATGTATCTATTGATGAAAATGGAGAAGCAGTATATAGTACGACACCAACCACAATTTATACAGATGAAAATGGTGAAATTAATATCAGTTACATCTATATAGGAACTTATGAATTAATTGAGACAGAAAACCCACATTTCGGTTATGAAGATGTTCCAAAACTAATAAGTTCTGATATTGTGGTAACACCAGGAGAGACAGTAACAAATGTTAGTGCAACAAACAAAAGAGAATATGTTAAGGTATCAGGATATGCTTGGGAAGATAGAGTACAAGATAAGACCAGCGTAAAAGATAACTTATGGAATGAAAATACAGAAGATAGAAGACTTCAATATGTAACCGTTAGATTAGTAAAAGCAGATGGAACTGTTTTAGCAACAACTGTTACAGATGAAAATGGTGAATATATCTTTGGTAACTATGATGAAGATCCAAATGCAGTTAAAATCAGAATTGATGATTTAACAGGTGCTTATGTAGAATTTGAATATAATGGTATGAGTTATCAAACAATAGCCATCCGTTCAGAAGATAATGGAAACAAAGCAACAGATTCTGCATTAAGAAGTGATATGAATAATGAATTCGCAACCATTGTAAAAGATGCTTCACAAAATACCAATGGACAAAATATGCATACTATTAGATATAACAGAGCAGATTACAAGAGTACAGTTATTTACGGAGATTCTGTAAATTACGGATATGAAGGACAAACATACCCAATTTCAGGTGTGTATGACCAATATGTAATTCAAGCAATTACAACAAAACAAGATAATAATATCTTATGTACAACAGATACAGCAGACAGTATTAGAAAAGAAGGTAAAGAAGAAATTACCAACATCAACTTAGGTGTTGAAGAAAGAGAAATGCCAGACTTAAACGTAGCGGCAGAAGACGTTGAAAATGTACAAATTATGTTTAATAATTACAAACATACATATGAGTATGGACAAGTATCAGCAGATCCAGATGGATTTGCAGGAGGAGATGTATCTAATGTAGGTGTTAGATTTGCAAGTAAATATATTGAAAGTTCATACACAAGAGCAATCTATACATCAGATATTGTTTACAATATAAATTATCCAGGAAGCTTACAAGTATATGTAACCTATTCAATTAGACTGGTAAATGAGGCAACAACATTAGATAGTACAATAAAATCAATCGCAAATTACTATGATAATCGATACACCATCGTCGGTGTTGGTACAGGAATGGATGACGAAGGTAACATTACAGGAAGCTTAAACTATACAGAAGAATCTTATAATAGTAATGGATATTCAAAAGCAACAATCTATACAGAAGATAATGCAAGACTTGAAGCACAAACAGACACATATGTTTACATTAGATATCAAATGAACAATGATGCAATTAATGACATATTAAACGAAAAAGCAACATTAAACTCAATAACAGAAATCACATCATATTCTTCATATACAGATAATACATTCAGTTCTCCATATGCAGGAATTGACTTAGACTCTGCACCAGATAATGCAACACCAGGAGAGACAACAACATATGAAGATGATACAAACTGGGCACCATCTTTAATACTAGAAGTAAAAGAAGGAAGAGTAATTAAAGGAACTGTTTGGGAAGATAGTGCAATCAATGAATTATTACAAGAAACAGATTATAACAAACAAAGAGTTGGTAATGGACAATATGAAGAAGGCACAGAAAATGTTGTAAATGATGTAAAAGTAGACTTAATGACAATAGATGATTCAGGAAATTTAGCATTGGGACAATTGTATACGAAAGATGGATCTGTTGTGGATGCAACAACCATGACGACTGCAGATGACGAAGGCAAAAATGGTTCATATACTTTCAGTGGAGTTGTACCAGGAAAATATGTAATTAGATATACATATGGCGATAATAGTGTTATCTGTGATACAAGTGGTAATGTCATTAAAAATGTAGTGGCAGATGATTATAAATCAACCATTTACAGAGGTGGAAAGCAATCAGCAGCAGAGGCTATGACAGACTACTGGTATAGAGGAGAAACTAGCCATGAAGGTGCAATTAGATTATCAGATGCAAAAGACGATGAACAATTTATTACACAAAGAACGACAGATGAAGAAATCAATTATGGAACTGTAGTAGGTGGACAACGTTTAACAGAAATTTTTGCAGACACGAGACAATTTGAAATCAAAATAGATTATGATGTTAATCTAGATAATAGAACTGGATATGGTATTGATTTGAAATTCGTATTTGACAATATCGACTTTGGTATTATCGAAAGACCAAAACAATACTTAATACTTGACAAACAAGTAGCAAATGTAGATGTTACATTAGCAAATGGTGTAAGTCTTATCAATGGTGACCCAAGAACAGATAATCTATCTTATGTAAGATTATTACCAGATGGAACTTTACATATTGAGGTAGATAATGAAATAATTCAAGGTGCAACCTTAAGACTAACCTATGAAATTTCAGTAGATAATACAAATTGTGAAATAGATTACAATGATGAATTTTACTATATCTATGGAACGATTCCATCAGATTATAGAACAAAATATAAAATTGCAACTGTTGTAGATATGTATGATTACTTACCAGAAGATATTATGCTAGAAACAACAGATAGCAATTGGGAAAAACAAGTCATTACAGAAGATTTGAAAGGAACGTATCTATCAGAAGAAGTATATGAAGTTGTAAAAGATTTTGAAAATGTAGTACATTTAGCAAATCCAGTATTTGAAAACATGGAACCAGGTAAAGTAGAAAGCACAACAATGGTAGTATCAAGACAATTATCTGTTTCAAATGATGATATGGCTTACGAGAACGATGTAGAAATCGTGGAATTGAAAGGTAGAAGAACACTTAATATTGAAACAGGAGAATATGATACACCAGGAAACTATGATCCAGTAACAAATGAACCAAATGAACCAGATGATGATAGTGTAGGCGTTATTATTACAGGACCTACTGGAGAGGATAGAGTAAATTATATTATTTACATAGTTGTAGGTATTGGTATGCTTATCCTTGTAGGAGCAGGAGTTGTTGTAATAAAGAAATTTGTAATCAAAAAATAAACTAATATAATATGCAAATTTAAAAAAATCGTTTCTAAATAGAAACGATTTTTTTTGTCTCAAACAGAAACATTCCGAATCGAAGAAAACAATGTAAAAAAAATAAATGCTATATTGCTTTTTTTGACATTCTGTAATAAAATAAAAAGCATAAAAAAACAAAAAAGGAAGTATAAAAAAAGATTATATAAAAAAACAGAAAAACCTGTAATAAAATTATTTATCAGGAGTTACTAAATAAGACAAAAACCACAAAAGACAAGTAGTAAAATATAGCTTATATATTAGGGAAAAGGTGGTATGTAAAATATGTTTCAAAATATAAATGGATATACTGTGCAAGAGGAAAAGAAAGAAGTAACGAATCGATGGTCAGAAGTTTTACAAAAAAATAATATCATCATGTATATTCTTTCTTTTATGTTATCGCTTGTTGGAATAGGAGGAGCGTTTTCTTTATTTAGTATTAGTATATTAGGAGCATGTTTTTCATCTTCAATTCCACTTTTAGGTGTTGTTGTGATAACACTAATAGGAAATATTATCAAATTTGGTACAGGAGGTGCATTAGAATATTTCCTAACAAGTTTGTTGTTTTTATTGAGTCTATTTATCATAAAACCTAAATACAATGAAGATGAAAGAAATGAAAAAATAAAAGTAGGAAAAAATATTTTTATTTCTGTTTTTATTCTTCAAATAGTTAAAGCAATGTCTGGTACATTTACATTTTACGATATATTATTAAGCATTACATATGGAATTATAGCAGTTGCATTTTATAAAATTTTTGCAAATTCCTTATCAGTTATTGAAAATTTTGGACAAAAAAAAGCTTTTTCAATAGAAGAAGTTATAGGGACAAGTCTTCTATTAGCGATAGCCGTAAGTGCTTTTGCAGATATATCTATATGGGGATTTTCTATTAGAAATGTATTAAGTATTTTAATTGTTCTAGTATTAGGATGGAAAAATGGCGTACTAATTGGTGCTACTTCAGGTGTGACAATTGGAGTTACATTAGGAATTATCACAGGGGGAGAGCCTATCATTATTGCAGCATATGCTATTTCTGGAATGGTAGCAGGAATTTTGAATCGATTTGGAAAAATTGGAGTTATTGTAGGATTTTGTATCGGAAATGTAATTTTGGCTTACGCATCTAATGGATATACGGTAGAGTTAATCTATTTTAAAGAAATTTTATTAGCTTCTATTATTTTGTTGGCAATTCCTAAAAATGTAAATATCGATATAGAAGAATTTGTAGGAAGTTCAAAATTTCTACCAATATCTAGAGAAAGAAGTTTGACAAGAGAAAAGGAAACGGCCGAGAAGTTAAACCATGTATCAGAAACGATAAATAAATTGGCAAATGCATATGCCAAAAATTCTGATAATCAAAATTATACAATTGAAGAAAAAGAAGAAAATAAACAGATATTTATTAATGAACTATTGAACAATTTGGAACCATACAAAGAAAATTTATTATATGAAGATATTGCAAATGTTGATGGAAAAATTGTTGATGAAATATTCCAAGTATTATTAGAAAAACAAGAAATAGAAAGAGAAGACTTATTAAAAATCTTTGCTGATTGCAATAGTTATATTGTCGGATTTGATGATAAAGAAATAAGTAATTATTTAGAAGAAAATATATTACAGATTTTAAGAATTGTGAATATTTCTTATAAAGTAAGTAAAAACAATTTTGTATGGCAGAAGAAATTAGATGAAAGCAAAAAGAATATGGAAACACAATTAAAAGGTGTTTCAAAAGTATTGTCAGGAATTGCGAAAGACATAGAAAAAAATGCAGAGATTGAAAAAAACTATACAAAACAAGAAATCGAAGTGATTGAACTATTAAAACAAAAGGAAATAGAAATTGAAGAAATATCTATTACGAAAAAGGATAGATATATTGTCAATATATATACCAAAGAAATGCTTAATAATACAATAGTCGAGAATATCTTAACAAAAGTATTAAAAGAAAAAATTGTATTAAATGAAGAAAATTCTACCAAAACAAATTTACTATATATGTCTGATGATAAATATGTTATTGGTTTTGCGACAGCAGATTCTAGTAAGAACCAAAGTGAAATGTCTGGAGATAATTTTATCAATATAAGATTGAAAGATGGGAAATATGTTATTGCTCTAAGTGATGGTATAGGAACAGGCAAAAAAGCTAATGAAAGTAGTATGCAAGCATTAGCAATGCTACAAAACTTACTAAAATCAGGATTTGATAAAAATACTTCAATTGAACTTATTACATCAAGTTTAATTAGTAAAAGTGAAGAAATATTTGCAACATTAGATGTCGCAATACTAGATTTGTATAAAGGTACAATAGAATTTATAAAAAGTGGAGCATGTCCAACATATATTAAGAAAAATAAAAAAGTGCAAATGATAAAATCAAACTCACTTCCAGCAGGAATGATTAATCAAGACAATATTCAAGTTTTCGATACAGATATACAAAATGAGCAAATTATGTTGATGTGTACAGATGGTATTTTAGATGCAAATATAGAATATAAGAACAAAGAATTATGGATAAAATATGTTTTAGAAGACATAGAAACAAAAAACACAAAAAAAATAGCAGATATTGTATTAAACGAGGCAATTGATAATAATTTTGGAAAAACAAAAGATGATATGAGTGTCATCGTATGTAAGTTTATGCAAAAGGATATGGAAAATTAGGAGGAAAAAATTTAGATGAGTAGAGGAAGAAGATATGAAGAACCAAAGCTAAATATGAAAAAAGTTTTTGCAGTTATATTGGCCTTTGTGGTTATTATTATGTCTATATTTATCATAAAAGGGGTTTTCTCAAGAGAAAAAAATACAGGACAAATTAACAGCAAAACGTATTTTTCAGCATTTAAAGATAATAAGTGGGGCGTTATTGATGAAAGTGGGGAATCAGTCATTGATCCTTCTTATGAAGAAATGATTATTATTCCTGACAATAAGACAGATATTTTCCTTTGTACATATGATGTGAATTATGAAACAGGAGAGTATTTAAGTAAAGCTTTGAATAGTGAAAATCAAGAGATTTTTACAGAATATAGTAAAATAGAAGCTATTTCTAATTACGATGAAAATCACAATTTATGGTATGAAAAAAATGTATTAAAAGTGCAAAAAGATGGAAAATGGGGAATGATTAATAATACAGGAGAAATACTATTAAATATGGAATATGATAGTATAGAAGCGATACAAGGAATAGAAAATGCATTATTAATACAAAAGGAAGGAAAATATGGAGTAGCAGATAAAGAAGGGAAAATTATTTTAGATCCTATTTATACTGAAATCACAAATTTAGGAAAAGATAATACAGCAGGTTATATCGTAAAAGATGATACTGGTTTATATGGCATAATAGGATTTTCTAAAAATGTAATTTTACAAAATCAATATCAACAAATAGAAAAAGTATATGGTAATGACTTGTATGTTGTAACACAAGATGGAAAGCAAAAAGTGATAAATGCAGAAGGACAAGACATATTAACAGAAGGGTTTGAGCAAATATCTGCTATTTTAAAGACAAAAGATGCGGGAGTCATCTATACATCTAATGGAAAATATGGTATTATGACATTAACAGGAGAGATAAAAGTAGAGGCACAGTATGACAATTTAGTTGAAGCAAAAGCAAATATGTTTATAGCGACAAGAGGAGATAAGCAAGGAATTATTGACATAGATAACCAAGAAAAGGTTCCGTTTAATTATAATTTAATAACCTATAATGAAATTGGAGATATCTATGTAGCAGAAGATGAAAATTTTAATAGTCAAGTAATGAATAATCAATTTGAAGTAAAGCAAACTGGAATACTTATAGAAATTAATACAGACGCAGGGTATTTCGAGTTAAGACAAAATGATGAATATACTTATTATAATTTTAAATTTGAACAAAAAGATAAAAAAGAAATTTTAAGTAGTCATACATTATATCTAGATAAAAAAGATAATCATTACGGATATATAGACAAAGATGGAAATGTTGTGGTAGAATATATATATGATGATGCAACAGAACAAAATGAATATGGTTTTGCAGCAGTAAAAAAAGACGGAAAATGGGGGGCAATTAATAATAAAGGAGAGATTGTACAAGAGCCAACCTATAATTTAGATGATTATTTAATTATTGATTTTATAGGAAAATGGCATCTTGGAAAAGACATCAATATGAATTATTATAATCAAGAATAAAATAATAAAAAAGGTGATAAAAATGGAACTAAAGATAAACTATCAATATACATATTTTGTACATCCTTTTGTTGTAAAACAAAAGAAATACCAAAAATATATACTAAAATTATTAAAAGATGAAAATTGCAAATTAAAAAGATTTGAAAAAGAAAAAGATTTAAGATTATATAAATATTTTACACCTAAAATGAGAGATTTTCTTTTTTCAAGTTTTAGCTTCACAAATGCAAAATATAGCAAATTTAAAGAATTACCAATAGAAACACAATCAGCAGTACTTGCAAAATACCCATGTGTTATCTTTGAGTACACCATAAAAAAAGATATTCAAGGAAAAGCAGGAGATGGAAAAGGCATATTCTTTAAAATAAAAAAGCTGGAACTAATTTGCTTTAATACAGGCATATGTTTTTTGTGTATGAAAACAAATATAGAGGATGAACCAACATTTTCAGATATATTAAATTTTAATTATAAATTTAGAGATATTAAACAAGATAATCAAACACTAAACAATTATGATAAAATTAATATACAAACAGACAGTTTTTCTAGTATAGATAAATTAACAGATTTTATAAGAGATATAACTAGTTCTAATATAGAAGCAATTAAATTAGATATTAATACAGAAAGATTTTTAACATATTCCTATGTATGTATTGATCAATCTGCATGGAATTTGGAAAATCCTTTTGAAAAGATAGAACACAATTTTATTAAGTTTGCTAGAATCTTACCAGCAGATTATGCTGCTAGTCTAAGAGAAGATGATATTTTGTCTTTAGCAAAATGGAAATATACCAAAATGGGAATTACTAAACAAGGGGTAACATTGTTTACGTCTTCAACAGATATTAATAATTATACAATTTTACCGAATGAATTTGAGCAACAATATTTATATACCTATATTTATGAATTATATAAAAAGATATATTTGAAAAAATTAAGTTCAGAATTTAAACATGCTGTTGGGATAAAAAATGCAAGAAAAAAATTCATCTATTTTACTAAAAATATATGGATTCAAGAAGTAACAGAAGATGAGACAGGAACAATTTTTGACCATAAGATAAAAGAAATGCTAGGGTTAGAAAAATTGTATAATGAAGTTAAAACAGAATATGATGTTTTATATAAAGAATTAAATATAGAAAAAAATAAAAATTTAACGATTATGATTTCAGTTATATTAATTATTACATTAATATTTAATATACTTAATTTTATGCTATTATCAAAAGGATAATATTTTTAAGAATATCGTGTTAGAAAAAAGGGAGGAGAAATCTTCCCCATTTTAATATTATAAAAATAGGTAAAAAAGGAAGTAAATCTTATGAAAATAACTTGTGGGACAGATATTATAGAAATTAAAAGAATAAAAGAAAGTATAGAAGATCTGGGAAATAAATTTGTAGAACGTATTTATACAGAAAAAGAAATTGCATATTGTGAAAGTAAAAAGAAACAAAAATATCAACATTATGCAGCTAGATTTGCAGCAAAAGAAGCTATTTTTAAAGCAATTTCTAACAAATTAAACAATAAATATGATATAGAGTGGAAAAATATAGAAGTAATTAATGATGAAAATGGAAGACCACAAGTTCACTTTATCAATATAAAAATTAATGAAATGGAAGAAATTGATATTAGTATATCACATTGTAAAGAATATGCGACAGCAAATGTTGTGACAACATGGAAATAGTAGATTTTAAGGTTTTAAATATTAGATAAGGAATGAGAGTAAACATGGAATTTTTTGATAGTCATGCACATTTAGATGACGAGAGATTTAATGTAGACAGAGAAGAAATAATAGGAAAAATTAAAGAGGCAGGTATTACGAAATTTGTAACTGCAGGATATAGTATAGAAGGTTCAAAAAAGGGATTAGAATTATCGAAAAAATATGATGATATTTATACAACTTGTGGAATTTCACCAAATGATATTCCACAAACAGAAGAAGAATTGTGGAAAGATATCCACAATATTAAAGCATTAGTGGAAAAAAATTTAGAGAGTAAAAAACTAGTGGCTATTGGAGAGATTGGCTTAGATTACCATTGGGAAAAAGATTTACAAAGAAGAGAATGGCAAAAACAAGCGTTTATAAAGCAAATAGAAATTGCAAATACCTATGATTTACCTATTGTCATTCATACAAGAGAAGCCGTAATGGATACGATTGAAATTTTGAAACAAAATTCTGTAAAAAAGAAAGGAATCTTTCATTGCTGTCCATTCAATCGTGAATTGGTAAAAGAAGCTTTAAAACTAGGATTTTATATTTCATTTGCAGGACCTGTAACTTTCAAAAATGCCAAAAACGCAAATGAAATTATAGAAATGGTACCAAATAACAAAATGTTGATAGAAACAGATAGTCCATATTTAGCACCTGAACCAGTAAGAGGAACTAGAAATGATCCAAGAAATGTAAAATTTATTGCACAAAAAATAGCAGATGTAAAAGGGATGACATTGGAAGAAATTGCTCAAATAACATATGATAATGCCAAAAAAATATTTGCTATTAATTAGGATAAAAGAAAATAAAAGACTATTGAACAACGTTTTTAGTTTGATGATTTAAAATCGTTTTACTATTTTTGCAATCAAATTAAAAATATGTTCAATAGTCTTTTTTAAATAGTTAAAGTTGATTGTTTTAAAAAATTCACTAGTTGTAAAGATTTTAGTATTTTAAATTTCTCAAAGCTTCAATTCTATCTGCAGTACTAGGATGTGTAGACCATATATTTGTGGTTCTTTTTTTGCCATTTTTCTTAAAAGGATTAATAATGTACATATTAGCTGTAGCATTATTCGCTGTTTTTAATTGATTAGGGTCATTTTCTAGTTTTTCTAGAGCAGAGATTAGACCATCTGGATTACGTGTAAATTCAACAGCTGTACTATCTGCTAAAAATTCTCTTTTTCGAGATAGGGCAAGTTGCATAAGAGAACCAAATATAGGAGATAAAATAAGAAAAATTAATCCAATTAGCATAAGAAAACCATTTGCCTTGCTATCACTGTCTCTATCTTTAATACCGCCCCAAAATAAAGCACGTGAAAATAAATCAGATAGCATAACAATAAAGCCTACCATGACAGAAACAATACAACTTAAACGAATATCGTAATTTTTAATATGACTCATTTCATGGGCAATAACACCTTCTAATTCATAATAATCCAACTTCTCCAAGAGACCAGTTGTTACGCATATTACAGCATTTTGAGGGTTTCTACCTGTTGCAAAAGCGTTTGGCTGAGCATCATCTACAACATAAAGTCTAGGTTTATTGGGTAATCCAGAAGTAATCATTAAAGCATCTAAAATATTTACGAGTTTTTGATCTTCTTCTTTAGTAGCTGGTCTAGCTTTATTTAGAGATAATACAATTTTGTCACTATAATAATAAGAAGCCCAGGCAGAACCAATCGAAAATATTAGTGCAATCACAATGGAGAAAGTTCCTAATTCTAAAGCATTGCAAATATAATAAACAATTAGTGTAATAACCAGAATAAAAATCCCTATAATAAAACCGGATTCTAATTTATTTTTTTTACTTGTTTCAAACATAATACTCTCCTTTAATTTGATGGAAAATCTTAAATTTTGTGAATATATACTTGATGTACATGCAAAAAGGGAAAAGCTATTCCCCTTCCCTTTTTATGCAATTTTGTATCCAGATACGGAAATTTTTGCTCTTTAGAAATATTGTTTCCTTTAAATAGGTATATACAATTTTACGCTAAGTAAAATTGAAACAAGAGCATTCACCTTATTTTCCGAAGTCTACTTTAACATTTTTTCTTGCTTCTTCATTTTCTGCTTCAAATAAATCACGAGATTTAAAGTTAAACATTCCAGCAATAATATTAGATGGGAAAACTTCAAGTTTTGTATTATACATTGTTACAGTATCATTGTAGAATTGTCTTGAAAAAGAAATCTTATTTTCTGTATTTCTTAATTCTTCAGATAATTCTGAAAAGTTTTGATTTGCCTTTAAATCTGGATAACTTTCAGAAACAGCCATAATGGTTTTTAAAGCATTAGATAATTCATTATCTAATGAAGCTTTTTCAGCAACACTTTCCGTATTAGCCCATGAAGTTCTAAGTTCAACAATTTTTTCAAAAGTTTCAGATTCATGAGTCATATAGCCTTTAACGGTTTCTACAAAGTTAGGAATTAAATCAAATCTTCTTTGCAATTGTACGTCTATTTGACTCCATGCATTATCTACTTTAATTCTTGCTTGAACAAGGCTATTGTACATACCAATCACAGCAATAACAATAACAATGATAATTGCTAAGATAATCCAACCAATCATGTATTAAATTCCTCCTTAATAATTATTATATACAAATAAATCATAACATATTAATATATTTTATACAATATAAATGTGTATAAATGATGAAAAAAATTTGAAAAAAGGAATATTTTTTTAAACTTTTTCATATAGTATAGTATGAGCAAAAAATGGACAAATATAAATGTTTTAGAAGAAAAAATTATGTAAACACGGTTTAAATAAAATCAATAAAAGCTTAGGGAATTAATGCGTTCGAAAGAAAAGATTGACAAGATTTGACTTTTAATGAAAAAAATAGTATAATAGTAATGTGTTGCCAAAAGGAGGTAATTTAATTTTATGAGAAGAGAAGAAAAGGCTTCAATTTCTATCATGAAGATTATCTGTGTAAGCATCATTTTAATATTAATATCAGGAATTAGTGTAATGGCGGTAAACACAGATCTTAAAGATATAACTATCATTTTACAAAATGGATATGAAATGACAGTGTTAACATCAAAAAGTAAGGTCTCAGATATATTAAATGAAAATAATATTGTTTTAAATGAAAATCAAAAGACAATACCTGATGTAGATAATGAAATATCTTCAGGAGATACGATTAAGATAACAGATAAATCTTATAATGAAGTACAAATTGCAAAAATATCAGAAGAAGGAATTGAAACTTCACTAGATCAATTGTTAGAAAATTATGCACCAATCACAGAAAAAATCATCGTAGAACAGGTGGTTATACCTTTTGAAACCATCACAAAAAATACAACAGGAACTACAACAGACACAACGAATAAAGTTGTTCAAGAAGGAAAAGATGGTTTAAAAGAAGTAACATACAAAGTAAAATATCAAAATGATGTAGAAATTGAAAAGTCAGTAATATCAGAAGTTGTTGTACAGGAACCAGTAGATAAAATTGTACAAGTACAAAAAAAGGCAACTTCAAGAAGTTCAACACTACCAAGAACATCAAGTACTTCGTCAACTTCAGGAGGAACTGTATATAAAATAACAGCATATTGCCCATGTAGCAAATGTTGTGGAAAGACAAACGGAAGAACAGCATCAGGAACAACAGCAACTGCTGGAAGAACAGTTGCAGCATCAAGCAAATTTGCTTTTGGTACAAAATTAAATATAGGTGGACACATATATACAGTTGAAGATAGAGGTGGTGCGATTAGTGGAAACAAAATTGATATATTTGTTAATTCACATGCAGAAGCATTACAATGGGGTGTAAGATACTTAAATGTAAGTGTTGTAAACTAAGGAAATATATAGTATAATAGACTAGAGTTTAAGGACTCTAGTTTTTTCTAACTAAATTTATGCCTTGTGAAAGGAATGATAGTAATTATGAAACTAATTTCTTGGAATGTAAATGGAATACGTGCTTGTGTTAACAAGGGTTTTAAAGATTTTTTTGAAGAAATAGATGCAGATATATTTTGTATACAAGAAACCAAATGTCAACCAGATCAAATTGAATTGGAATTTAATGGATATTATGCCTATTGGAACAGTGCTGAAAAAAAAGGATATTCTGGAACGGCGATTTTTACGAAAAAAGAACCAATTAATGTTACATATGGGATTGGAATAGAAGAGCATGACAAAGAAGGAAGAGTTATCACTTTAGAATTTCAGAATTTTTATATGGTAAATATCTATACGCCAAACGCAAAAAGAGGATTGGAAAGGCTAGAGTATAGACAAATATGGGAAGATGAAATTAGAAAATATTTATTAAAATTAAATGAAACCAAATCAGTCATTATGTGTGGAGACTTGAATGTTGCGCATGAAGAAATTGATTTGAAGAATCCAAAATCCAATAGAGGAAATGCAGGTTTTACAGATGAAGAAAGAGAAAAGATGACACAGCTACTACACTCAGGATTTGTAGATGCATTTAGATATTTATATCCAAATAAGACAGATGCGTATAGTTGGTGGTCATATATGGGAAAGGCAAGAGAAAAAAATATAGGCTGGAGAATTGATTATTTTATTGTTTCTCAAGATATAAAAACTAAAATAGAAGAAGCCATAATTTATCCAGAAATTATGGGGAGTGATCATTGTCCTGTAGGATTAGTGATGGATATCTAGTAAAAGATATGAATAATCATAAGGAGGTAGGATATGAATGAGATAAAAAATAATTGGAAAAAATGGTTATATTGGTTTTTTCTAGGATTAGCATTGATTTGTATCTATAAGATTTTAGATAATTATCAGAATGTGATGGATGTATTACATACATTTTTCGGAGTTATCAGTCCATTTTTAATAGGTATATTTATTGCGTATTTATTATATATGCCATCAAGAAAGTTTGAAGAACTGTACAGAAAAACAAAAATTAAATTCATTTCTAAAAGAGCAAGAGGGTTAGGCGTTATAACAGTATATATAATTATAGTAGCGGCAATGGCTATATTAATTTCTGTAATTTTACCAATTGTTTTTGAGAGTATAGCAGACTTTTTTAGTAATATTCCAAAATATTTTGAACAAGTTATAAATGCATATAATCAATTACCACAAGACTCTATATTAAAAAGTCAAATTGTTCAAGATGAAATTCATAATTTACAAAATATTGATATAAAACAATATTTAAATGTAGAAGAAATATTTGGATATATAGTAAATGCAATTGGAGCAATTTTTAGTATTGTTGATATATTTATTGCAATCATTGTGTCTATATACATATTAATAGATAGAAGAAAGATATTAACTTTCTTTAAAAGATTAGCAGGAGCAATCTTCAAAGAGAGAACATATAAAAATTTGGACAAATATTTTAACAATTCAAATGAAATCTTTTTCAAATTTATTGCTAGTCAATTTTTAGATGCTATCGTTGTTGGAATATTGGTATCTATTGCTATGACAATTATGGGAGTAAAATATGCACCATTATTAGGATTCTTTATAGGACTATTTAATATGATACCATATGTAGGAGCAATCATAGCAACTGTAATATCTGCCATTATTACATTAATAACAGGAGGACTATCACAGACAATTTGGATGCTAATTGTGGTTATCATTTTACAGCAAATTGATGCAAATATTATTAATCCTAGAATTGTAGGAAAATCATTAAAAATAAGTCCATTATTAGTATTATTTGCAGTAACTTTTGGAGGCGCATACTTTGGAATATTAGGAATGTTCTTAGCAGTGCCAGTAATTGCTGTAATAAAAATATTATTAGATGATTTTATAAAATATAAAGAAACTAAAAAGAAGACAATTGGGGACAGGTAGCTTTTTGTCCCATTCCTTGTCGAAAAATGACGAATAATCTGAGACGTTTTATCTGGATTTGTTTAGTTGGATTTAAAAACTAGAAAAATGTATATACTATTTTATTTATTAAATGGCTAACATTACAGAATATACAAATTCTAGCATTATCAAGCATGAAATCGCTGGCATACCGCGACTTTCCTACTTGATAATGTTAAAATTTGTAATATTCTTCCATTTGCACATTTAATTTCATAAAATAGCATATACATTTTTTGTTTATTAAAAAAGCAATAAAAATAAGTCCAAAAGAAAACATTTCAAATTATTCGCCATTTTTCGACAAGGAATGGGACAAAAAGCTACCTGTCCCCAATTGTCTCTTTAGACTCTTTGCAATAAGTATTGTATACCACCATTAGCAATAGCTGTTAAAGTAAGAACAATAATTCCTGCTGCAAATACACCAGCGATAATAGGTGGAATAGCTTTTTTTGGTGGTAAGTCTAAAAAGTTTGCAATTAATGAACCTACCCATGCACCTGTTCCTGGTAATGGAATGGCAACAAATATAAATAAACCTAAAGCAGCGAAATTTTGTAATCTTTCGCTTTCCTCGATTTTTTTTGTTGCTCTTTCAGATGCCCAATCAATAACAATTTTAAAAGGTTTCCATCTGCCGAAGAAATCGAATAAAGGTCTAATAAATTTTACAATAAAATATACAGGTATAATATTTCCGATAAAACTACATAAAAAAGATTCTACATAATTTAAGTGAAAAGTAAATACACCTACAGGGATTGCACCTCTTAATTCTAATATAGGTATCATTCCGACAAATGCGGTTAATAAATATTTTACTACTAAAGGTAATCCTGCCATATTTCCTCCTAATTCATTTTTTAATTCTTAAATATTGTACTATATATTAAAAAAAATGTCTATATTTGTAATAAAAAAATAAAGTATACACAAATGATTAAATTATTGTAACTATTCAGAAGTCAAGTCGGTTTTGCCTGTTAAGCAATATATAATATAAAGTCATTCATGATTTTGTATAAGCTAAATTTTCGAAGAACTAACACAATAAAACCATGAGCCTCTTTCACTCAAACCCTCACTAACGTGAGTACCGTGAACATTCCTCATGGTTTTATTGGTTATTTCTAACTTCAAATTTAGATACGCAAAATCATTTCATTTTTTATATTATATATTGCTTAACAGGCAAAACCGACTTGACCTCTGGATAATTCCAAATAATTAAATTATTTGGAAAAATTGTCCAAAACTATTGACTTTCGTAAGTGTTTTGATATATAATAATACAGATTTGAAAAAGAGAATTTAATGAGCCTAAAAAGAAAAATAAAAAAGGTGATTAAAATAAAGAGAAATAATTTGTAATAAAATTGAATATTTTACTAGAGCCAGTTGAAAAATGAAAGTTTTTTGACAGCTCTTTTATTGCCGTTTATTTTATCTAATAGTTAAATAGGATATTTTTCAAAATCAAATTATAAATTCAAAATTTTTTATATTCAAATGTTAATAATTAAAAGAAGAGGAATTAAATATAAGTTTCCCTAAGCAAATTTAAAATTGTAAAAGCAGACGATTTTAAACCTTAGTAAGAAATTTATGATTTAAGAAGGACTTCTTTTAACCAATAAATTAAATCAACAAAATGTTGATACTTATTTCTGCTTAATATTTTATATGAGGTGATTTTCTTGAAATTAAAAGAAGTGCAATACGAGAAAGCTTCTCGTAAAGATTTCGCAAAAGTTGGCGACTATATTGAAATGCCAAATTTGATTAAAGTTCAAAGAGATTCTTATGATTGGTTTGTAGAAGAAGGACTTGGCGAAGTATTAAAAGATATTTCTCCAATTGAAGACTATTCAGGAAATCTTGTACTTGAATTTTTTGATTACTATATGGAGGACAAGACGAAATACACAGTAGAAGAAGCAAAAGAAAGAGATGCAACATACTCTTCAAGATTACATGTAAAAGTAAGATTAATCAATCGTGAAACAGGAGAAATCAAAGAGCAGGAAATTTATCTAGGAGATTTTCCATTAATGACAGACAGTGGTACATTTGTTATCAATGGAGCAGAAAGAGTTGTTGTAAGCCAATTGGTTCGTTCACCTGGATGTTATTATGATGCTGTGTTTGATACTAAAACAGGAAAAAGAACATATACATCAACTGTCATGCCACTTCGTGGAGCATGGTTAGAATATGAAACAGATGGAAATGATATTTTCTGGGTTCGTGTAGATAGAACAAGAAAAGTTCCAGTAACTACGCTTTTAAGAGCAATTGGTGTCGCAACAGATGCACAAATGTTAGATTTATTTGGTGATGAAGAATTAATCAAAGCAACACTTAATAAAGATACCATAAAAGACCAAGATGAAGCTTTAATTGAAATTTACAAAAAATTAAGACCAGGAGAACTTCCAACAGCGGATGCTGCAAGAAACCTATTTAATGGTTTATTTTATGACAATAGAAGATATGACTTAGCAAAAGTAGGAAGATATAAATTCAATCAAAAATTAGCATTGGCTGGAAGAATTAAAGGAAAAGTTTCTGCAACAGATATTGTAGATAGTGAAACAGGAGAAGTATTTGTACAAGCAGGAGAAGTGATTAACGAAGAAGTTGCAGAAAATATTCAAAATGCAGGAATCAATATGGTAGATGTTACTGTTGGAGAAAGAACTGTTAGAATTATCGGAAATAGTACAGTGAATATCCACAAAGTATTACCAAATGTTGATTTAAGCAAATTACACTTTAAAGAATTGGTAAATTATGATGTATTAAAAGATATCATAGATAATACAGATGAAAAAGAATTAGTAAAAATGATAGAAGAAAGACAAAATGAATTAGTACCAAA